>CAYSPO010000041.1:0-10565 GCA_964432945.1 uncultured Peptoniphilaceae bacterium | reverse complement strand
GTTCTTCCCGCGTATGCGGGGGTGATCCTTGTGTTCGTTTACTTTTAATATATCAAGTTAGATATTTAAAATTTTATGAGGCCAACTAAGCTTATATACACAAAAAAAAGCAACTTTTATAGAAGTTGCTTTTTGTTTAATGTTGTTTAATTATTTAAGCTCAAATAAAGCTCTGACACTGTGTAGGATTTTAATCCTAATGATTGTGCATATTTTAGTATGTTTTCTAGATGTTTTGTTTCTATTGAGTAGTTATTTGTTTCTTTTCCAGGGTGTGAAATATCATGGGAGTAGAATAAAATAACCTCGTTGTTATCATTAGCTCTATCCAGCCCTTCTTTTACATCTTGTAAGGAATTATTGTATACAAGGTCAAGGCCTATTGCAGAAACGAATTTACCGTCAGAATTTTTATTTACATATGTTGAGGAAGTATTTTTTATAGGTCTATTTTTTGAAGAGTATGAGGTTCCTCTTAGGATAGGGAAGATTTTATTTAACTCTTTGTTTAACTCATTTGTGAAAGCTCCTCCAGGGTATGAATAGCTATTTATTGTAATATTATTTTCATCAAATAGTTTTAATGAAGGTGTTATTTCATCTTCTATATATTTACTTATTGAGTGAAGGTTAGAATAATATTCTGCGTCTATATGAGTATAACTATGAGATCCTATTTCATGTCCTCTTTCTTGCATTTCTCTAATCATTTCCCATTGAGCCGGTGTAATTAAATAGTTATGAGAAATATAAAATGTAGCTTTTGTGTTATATTCATCTAATAAATCTAATGTTTCGTACCAATTTCCAATATTTATATCATCGAAGGTTAGAGCGTATCCTTTTTTATATTCGTCTTTAATTAAATTTACTGAAGATTGTCCACCTAAAATTGTCATATTATTTCTAATATTATTTTCTAGCTGATTTAAATCAAGAATATTATTAACTAATATTATTCTGCTATTGTTTAATTTTAGATAATTTAAGGCAGATAGGGCGTCTGCAAAATTATGTGCTGATACAAATATTGTATGATCTTTATTAATAAGTTCATTATTTATTAACTCATTAGTTAAGTAACGATTTTCTCCGATTATAAAGTCAACTACTCGCTCGTCTTCTTTTACAGGGGTATAGCCTATCATTGTGTATGAATAATCGTCAGATAAATGCTGTGAATTATTTGCTAGGGTTAAAGCCCAATTATTTTCTTTTAATAAAGGAGCTGCACTTAGCGCATCATAGTATTTTTCTCCGCTAACTATTGCTCTATGATTAGGGTCGAAATAATCTTTAGTTCTTTCTAAGGTTAATTTATTTGTTTCATATCTATTTTCTCCAGCAATCCTTTTTACATCATATCCTTCACTTATAAGAGCATCTTCTAAATGCTGTGATATTTGGTTTATTCCTCCAATAATTAAAATTTTATCTGCTTTGAGAAACTCAATATTTTCTTTAATATCATTATCTAGATTAATTCCATTAGTTAAGAGAATAGGGGAGTTTTCTGCTACTGATATATTATAAGAAGAAAGTGCATCTGCAAAATCTTTACCACTTGTAAGAATTATCTGCTCTACTTTTTCAGTAGGATATAAATCTTTTATAGTAGTTATATTAGTCTTGTATCTATTTTCTCCAGCAATTCTAGTAATTTTATATTTATTTCTCGTTTTAGAAAAAGTTTCTTCCTTGTGAGCGTATACTGTGAAGCTGGATAAAAGTATGAATATAGCAGTTATCGAGAAACTTAATGTTTTTAATATTTTTTTCATTTTTCTCCTTAATAAAAATTAGAATATTAGTTATCATTTCAATGTCCAATGTTTTATATTGATAGTAATTTCTTTTATTTATCACTCCTTTTCTTTATATGAAATTTATTTTGATAAGTAAGGATATTTTTTAATTAGCAAATATTAAAAAAATATTTAATTATATATAAAATTAATATTATAAAATTTACATATATTATAATATCATATATTTTATATAAATATCAGTATTTTGGAAATGTGTGATATTAAATCAATCTTAGAAGTGATAGAATATTAGAATAAGGTATATGTATAATACTTTTTATATTTAGAGGTAATCATGGATATATCAGGCTTTATAATTTTTGCTGGACTTTTATTATTAATTGTTTTCTATATTAGAGATATAAAAGCTATGATAGTTCCTGCAAAGAAGTCAAATTTGGAGATTATTGCTGTAACATTAGGGTCTTTTGCTTTAATTATGATTACTATTTTATATGGAAAAAACTATTTTCATTATCTGCTTGGTGTTTTATCAATAATAGTAATGATTTTAACTTTATTAAGAAAGAGGATAACTTCGGCAGGATTTCGCTCTATTAGAGGAATCAATACTGGTAACTGGGGAAGGCTAAAAAGTGTTCGTGTAAGCCGTAATAATGGCGTTAAAATAGATTACATAGCTTATAACTCGTATCTAGAAACTCTTTATTTCAAAGATGAGGTTTATAATAAGATTATAGAAATATTGCAGAATAATTTATCTCCAGGTATTTTAAGAATAGTTTAGTTTTATATTTCTTTTAATAAAAAAAGCAGCTATATTTAATTAAATATAGCTGCTTTTCGTTTTATATATTTATTGTTTAAATTTCAAAATACATGACTTATAACTGAGGGTAGACTTTTAAATCTAACTCTGCTCTTTTCCCATTTATATAGTCATAATATCCTGCAGATCCAATCATTGCTGCGTTGTCTGTGCATAGAACAGGGGAAGGATAGTAAAGGTTAATATTTTCTTTTTCTGCTCTTTCTTTCATTCTGTTTTTGAAATAACCATTAGAAACAACTCCACCTGACATAACTAATTTATCATAGCCTAAAGTTTTCACTAAAGAAAATGCTTTTTCTTCTAACACATCGACTACAGTTTTTTGAAAACTAGCTGCTATATCTGCAGAGTTTAATTCATTTCCTCTTTGTTTTTCGCTATTTATATAGTTTAATACAGATGTTTTTAATCCTGAGAATGAAAAATTATAGTTATCTTTTTCCATAAATGCTTTAGGAAATTCTATGGCATTTTCATTTCCTTTTAGGGCTAATTTTTCAATTTCTGGTCCTCCTGGATATGGTAGGCCAAGAGTTCTTGCTACTTTATCAAAAGATTCTCCTGCAGCGTCATCTACTGTTTTTCCTATTACTTCAAAATTAGCGTAATCTTTTATTTCCAGTAAAAAAGTATGACCGCCTGACACAACTAAGGCGATAAAAGGTGGCTCTAAATCTTTATGTTCTAAATAATTTGCACATATATGTCCGTTCATATGATTTACTGCTACTAATGGTATATCTAAAGCAAAAGATAGGGCCTTAGCACAGCTTACTCCTACTATTAAAGAACCTATTAGTCCAGGTCTATTTGTTACAGAGATAAAATCAATATCTGCTAAAGAAACTCCTGCTTCTTTTACAGACTCTTGTAAAATTGGATTCATCATATCTAAATGAAGTCTTGAGGCTACTTCTGGCACTACTCCACCAAAAATTTTATGAGTCTCTATTTGTGTTGATATTATATTTGAAAGTATTTCTCTCCCATCCTTGATTACAGCTACTGATGTTTCATCACATGATGTTTCTATCGCTAGTGTTGTTAATGTCATTTATTTTCTCCTAAATCTAACCACATTATAAGTGCATCTTCTGTCGGTTCTCTATAATAATCTTTTCGTCTTCCTAGCACTTTAAAGTTATATTTTTTGTATAAATTCTTAGCTGGATCGTTAGTTTCTCTTACTTCTAATGTCAATTTATTTACTAGATTTTCCTTTGCAATTTTAATTAACTCTATCAATAAATCATTCCCATAGCCTTTTCCACGATATTTAGGATCAATGGCAATATTTAATATATGCCCTTCACTTGAAATTATCCACATTCCAAAATAGCCAATTATTATATCATCTAGAAGCATAATATAATATCTGGCTAAGTGGTTATAGCTTATTTCTTTGATAAGTTTATTTTTAGAAACAGGGTTAACAAAGGATTGTTTTTCTATTTCTAAAACTTTATCAAGATCATTTTGAGCCATAGGCCTAAAGGAAATCATTTTAAATCTCTTTCTGCTTGAGATTTTCTTACATAGTTTGCTTTTAGGGTAGAGAAGTTGTCAATTTTGTTTTCTTCATATCTTTCTCTTGCAATATAGCAAATACCTCTCGCAATTTGATTATTATTAATTATATTTGCAAAGTTTACATTAGAGCTTTTCAATTGTTCTTTATTATCTTCTGTGTAATCTCCTAATACAAAGATATCATCATACTTATCTAAAATAGGGGAAAGGTCTTCAGCAAATGCAAGTGTATCTTCACTTAATCTTTCCATATCTTCATTAAAAATAGCGTAGTAAATTCTGCCTCCTCGTGCATCTATAACTGGCATTATATACTTCGCTCTTGCATGTACGGCTATTGCTTCTAAGGTTGAAACTCCTATTATATCTTTTTTAGTAACTTGGGCTAAGGTTTTAGCTATTGTCATACCAATTCTTATACCTGTAAAAGATCCTGGACCAATTCCTACTGCAAATAGGTCGATATCATTAATTGAAAGACCTAAATATCTTAATAAGTCCTTAATCATTGGTACTAGAGTTTCACTATGGGTTCTTTTTTGGTTAACTGTAAACTGACCTAAAATTCTATCATCATCCATAACAGCTATTGAAGAGTCAGCTGTTGATGTATCAATTCCTAATATTTTCATATTAATTCCATTCTTTCACTAAATTTTTCGCTAATAGTAACTTCTCTTGTATCTATATCTATCATTTTTATTTCTATGTAAATAATATCTCTTGGCAAATATGATTGCGCCATACTTGGCCATTCGATAAATGTTATAGAAGATTCTGGATAGAAGTATTCTTCGTATTCAAAGCTTTCTATTTCTTCTTCAGTCTCTAAGCGATATAAGTCTAAATGATTTATCTTTGGTTTTGTGTCATATATATTAGCGATTGAAAAAGTAGGTGAGCTGACTACTTCGGGATAGTCAAGGTTTTTAAGTATAAGAGATACAAGGGTTGTTTTCCCTGCCCCTAAATCTCCCACTAAAGCAAAAACATCTCCATCTTCCATAGCGTTAACTATTTCTTTGGAAAGCTCACTCATCTCTTCAATTGATTTTATTATTTTTTTCATATTCATCCCTCATTCTTATTATATCAAATGAAAGATAGGAATTAAAGCTAACCTATTAATAATGGTCTAACTCTTTTATATAATAGATATGTTACAAATGAAGTAACAATCCCTTTTACTAGATTAAATGGAAGTATTGAAAAAATCATTAAAGTTTTGAAATCGGTGACAAGCCCATTGATTTCAGCAACTGTGTCTGCAAAACCTTGCATTGTTATACCCATAAGAGATCCATACATAGGGAATATTACAAAGTAATTACTTAATGTTGCTATAGTACTCATAATTATTGTACCTGAAATTAATGCTATAATGGCACCTTTTCTTGTTTTATTATTTTTATAAATAAAGCCTGCGCTAACAACAAAAGCTGAAGATACTATTAAATTTGAAAGTTCACCTACATATATAGTAGAAGAACCAGAGAATAGCTTTAAAACTATTTTAACTACAACTACTAAAAATCCAGCGAATGGACCTAAAGAAAAAGATGCTAATAGTGCAGGCATTTCTGATATATCTATATCCATAAAGCCTGGAGCAAAAGGTAGGGGAAATCTAAACATCATTAATATAAATGATAAAACTCCTAAAATAGAAACAACTACCATTGCTCTTACATTTAATTTACTTTTAACGTTATCCATTAAAACCTCCTTATAAAATAAAAAAAACTCCACTACGGGAGTTAACTACTTCTATCATCCAGACTATACTGTCGGTTTTGGAATTTCACCAAATCATCGCCTAAAGGCGTCGCGGACTTTGACCGCCGGTGAGGAATCAAACCTCGCCCCGAAGTAAATCAAGTATATCATAGGGATATTTCAAATTCAAATTAAAAATTATAAAATATTTATATATAAAACAGCTAAATCAAGGGATTATATAAAAAATGTTATTAGTTTATAAAAGTTAGAAATTTTGAGATTAATGCATTAAAAATGACTAAATATGAAAATATAATGAAAAAACTATCTAAAATGAGAGTTGATTTTTTTATCAAAGGTGCGTATACTATAAAAGTAATCGGGGTGTGGCGCAGTTTGGTAGCGCACGTGGTTTGGGACCATGGGGCCGGGGGTTCGAATCCTCTCACCCCGACCATTTAATACATAACGGCTTTTAAAGCCGTTTTTTGTTGTCTAAAACTATTTATCCATGGGAAATTTGTGGATTAATAGTTTATTTTTTTTGGGATAAACTCTATTTTATACAACATATTTATTAGAATTTTAATATAAATATATAGTTACAAGCAATTTTATTAATTAAAATAAAAATAAGAAGCCTGAGGCTTCTTATTCTACATCTGTTTCTCTATATACTGTTGGTGTGCAACCAATCATTTTTTTAAATGTTGAGCAAAAATATGACTGACTATTAAATCCACACTTATAAGAAATGTCTAAAATAGAACAGTTTGTTTCTTTTAATAATACTTTTGCATACTCTACTCTCATCTCTGTTAAAAGCTCAGGAAAAGAATAATTAGCGTGTTTAGCTAATAGGGAAGACAAATAACTTTTACTGATATGAACATTATCTGCCACAGATCCTAGAGTAATAGGTTTATGTAAATTCTTCTTCATATATACAATTGCTGCATTCACTGTTGCATTTGATGTTTCTATAAATTCGTCATTACAAGCATCTAAATAATAAGTGATCATATCAATAGAGCATTTTCTTAAGTCATTTAGATTAGAACAACTCTCAAATAGTTGGGATATTTTAGTTCTTAGACTATAGCAGGAATCTTTGTCACAATCTGTCCTACATATATAATAAATAATTCCATTTAATGCTATCATATAATTTTTAACATCTCTATCATCTAAACTATTGTCATTAGATATTCTTGTAAATATTTCATCAAATTTATGTAATGCTTCTTCATGGTTTTTTTCTTGAATAGATTGTAAAAAACTTGTTTCTAACTTTTTCATAGTCTCTCCTAATAATTTATTTTAAATAATGTAAACGATATATGTATAGTGTTATTTTAGTATTAATTTTAAAATAATGCAAGGAAATAAATTTTTATTATTAAATTCTTATATAAAAGACATAAAAATATTAAAAACAAAAAGATTACAAAATTGTAACCTTTTAATAAATTAGCCTCTGAAAAAGTTATAAAAATAGAGGAATTCTTTTAATTAAGATATAATCATTACCAAGAGGTGATATATTTGAATAAAATAAATAAGTACGGAATAGTATTTTTATTCGTTGGCATATTAATAGCATTTACACAAAAAGCTGAAGCTAATTTTGATGCTGATAGGCTTATTAATAATAAAGAAAAAGTCGTTTTAGGCTCAGATATTAAATATATTTATAAAGATGATATAGATGAGCTGACAATGGAGTTAATTAGCCCTAATGGTGAGATTCTTAGTCAAGAATTTGACTTTGATGATGATTCCGGATATTTAACAGGGACTTTTGTTCCAGAAGAATTGGGTACATATGGTATAAATGGTGTTTATATAGATGGTGTATTATATGAAAGTGATTTAGGTAAATTCGAAGTAGTAGAAGAGTTATCTGATGTTTATAATACGGATTCTTCTGAAGCAATCGTTGATGATATGCCTAATGAAATGTTGAGTTCAGAATTAGTTGAAAACTTAAGTAAAGTAAAATTCTACGACAGTCTTGGAAACGGTATTTTAGTTAATGTTGAAGTTATATCAGATAGTGGTAGTTATTTTTTTGAAACAGATAATGATGGTTTTACAACATCGACTACTGTTTTCGATAGTGCAGAATTAGAAGCAGGTTTTTATACAGCAGTTTTTACTGGAGAAAATGAGGTTTATACCAAAGAGTTTAATATTATAGAACCTGTTAATACTCTTTCAGGATCAATTAATCTTCTATCCAGAATTTCAGGGACAGATAGAACAGCTACTGCTGTTGAAGTTTCTAGAAAAATTGGAAGTTCTTCAGGATGGGCTGTATTAGCTAATTCTGGAAGTTATAATGATAGCTTTGTAGGTGTAAGTTTGGCTTCTGCTTTAGATGGACCTTTATTGTTTGTAGGAAGAAATGATTTACCTCAAGCTACCCTAAATGAACTTAATAGAATTAAAGCTCGTAATGTCTATATTATAGGTGGTTATGGAGCTGTTTCTAGTGCAGTTGAAAATCAATTAAAAAATCAAGGTTTTAATGTTAGAAGGATTTCTGGAAGTAATACAAAAGATTCTGCAAATAATGTGGCTAGAGAATTGAAAAAATATTCAAACTTTAATACAGCTATTTTAACAGATAATAATAATTTCCCTGACGCCCTTACTTCATCATCTTATGCTGGAATAAACGAAATTCCGATTTTATATTCTGATAAAGAATATATTGAAAAAAGTACCCTTCAAGCTATGAAAGACTTAAATATTAATAGAGTTATTATAGTTGGAGGAGAAAATAGTATTAGTACAAGTGTTAGAAGAAGTGTAGAAGCTCTAGGAATAAGTGTAGATAGAGTTGCAGGACTAAATAGATACGAAACTTCGAAACTATTTACAGATAAATATTTTTATAATGCTAATAACTTAGTGATAGCTTCTGGAGAAGTTTGGCCTGATGCTTTAGTAGGAGGAAGACTTGGAGATATTTATAATGCTCCAGTTCTTTTAACTGGCGGTAAAACTTTATCTAACGAAGTTTATAATTACCTAAAGAAAGTTTCTAAAGGCAATATATTTGTTATTGGGGGAGAAGATACTATAAACTCTTCCACATATAACTCTATATATAATAGGATAGAAAAACTTAATAGCTCTGGAACTTACAGGATTAACAGACGTGAAGATATAAGAACATCTGGTGGGCCTATAAAGATATTCTTAGATCAAGGGCATGGCTGGAACTATAATAAAGGTGTAGTTGATGGTTATTATGAAGGTACTTCTATGTACTGGTATGGTTTGATTTTAAGAAATGAACTTAGACAATATGGTTTTATAGTTGATGCCATTAGAAATGACTTAGATGCTGAAAGAAGATACTGTGTTGAGAACGGGCTTTATAGTACAAATGGACTTCCAGTTGCAAAGAGAGGCCCAATGGCAGCAGACTATGATTTATTAGTATCTCTTCATACAAATGCAAACTATAATCAAAATGTTTCTGGTACAGAAGTTTATGATTCTTGTCAATCTACAACTTATGATCTTGCTTCAAATTTATCTCGAACAATTGCAGGACACTTTAACCATACTAACAGAGGAGTAAAGTATAGGTTCAATATTGGAGATGGTCCTATTAAAGGCGGTAATCTTTCTTATAGCGATCTAGGACCTGATTGGTATGGAGTTTTAAGAACTTCTGGAGCAGATAGGTCAATGATGATTGAACAAGGATTTCATACAAATTACCACGATTGCAGCAAACTAATGGATGTTGATTTCAAAATGCAATTAGCTGAAAAAACTGCAAAAGTTATAGCTGATTATTTTGGATACACAAAATAAAGATTTAAAATAGAAACCCTCTTTTTTTACTAACTTCTATTGTATGTTAAATTAGATTGCATTTATATTTAACAAATGATAAAATAGACTTAATAATAAAAAGGGGGGGGTTTTTTTGGGTAAAATACAGAAAGTATCATCAGCCGTAGTTCGTAGACTTCCTAAATATTACAGATATTTAAAGCTTATTGGTAGCAAAGGTATTATTAGGGTATCTTCCCAAGAGTTAAGTGATATTACAGGATTAACTGCATCGCAAATCAGGCAAGACTTAAATCATTTTGGCGGTTTTGGTCAACAAGGCTACGGTTATAATGTCGAAGAGCTAACTCAAGAAATTGAAAAAATTATTGGTATCGATAAAAAATACAAAGCAATTGTTGTAGGTACTGGTAATATTGGTAAGGCTATTACTTTGTATACTGAATTTGAAAAATCAGGTTTTAATATTATTGGTCTTTTTGATAATTCTGAGGAGCTTATTGGAACGGAAATTAAAAATATAAAAATAAGTGACATTAAAGAATTAACTGATTTCCAAAATAAAAATAAACCTGATATTGCTATACTAGCAGCTCCAGGTCCAGTTGCCCAAGATATCTGTGATACTTTAGTTGAAAATGGAATAAAAGGAATTTGGAACTTTGCTCCAATCGACCTAAAACTTCCTGAAGAAGTAATACTTGAAAATGTTCATCTAGATGAAAGCTTATATACATTGATATATTACTTAAATAATATAGAAGACTACGAAGTCTCTAAATAAATTTTTATTACTGCCTTTATATAGGTGGTATTTTTTTGCTTTCATGCCTTAAGGATATAGGCTATAATTGATATAGATATTTAATGGAGGTTTTTATGTCGTTATTAAGTTTCAG
>CAYSPO010000040.1:0-11298 GCA_964432945.1 uncultured Peptoniphilaceae bacterium | reverse complement strand
TTCTCACCTCTTTTATATTATACTTTAATATGAGTTAATATTAAAGAAAATAGTTATATAATAATTTATGTCAAAAGACTTTCTTATGGTAAATCGGTTGATTTATTGTTTTTTTTAGGATAAAATATAGCATAGTAATATGGAGGTAATAATGAATTTCAAATATAAAAGAAATGAAATGTGCGGTAATTTAGATATTGAAGACCTAGATAAAGAAGTTATCTTAAATGGCTGGGCAGCCAAACAAAGAGATTTAGGTGCTTTAATTTTTATAGATTTAAGAGATACAAGTGGTATTTCTCAAGTTGTAGTAAGAAAAGATGATGAAAAACTTTATAATTTAGCATCACATATAAGATCGGAATATGTGTTAGCAGTAAAAGGTATTGTTTCAGAAAGAGAATCTAAAAATCCAGATATGCCTACTGGAGATATTGAAATTATAGCTAGTGACATTGAAATACTAGCTAAATCAGATACACCTCCTATCTATGTAAAAGAGGATGATAATGCTTCTGAGGAAATGAGATTAAAATACAGGTACTTAGACCTTAGAAAAAAATCTCTACAAGATAAGTTAAAGCTAAGAGCAAAAACAGCAAAGGTATTTAGAGACTTTTTATATGATAATAATTTTTTAGAAGTTGAGACTCCATTTCTGACTAATCCTACTCCAGAAGGAGCAAGGGATTATCTAGTTCCTTCAAGAGTGAATGATCATAAATTCTATGCTTTACCTCAGTCTCCACAACAACTAAAGCAAATATCTATGATAGGTGGAGTAGATAGATATTACCAAATTGTTAAATGCTTTAGAGATGAGGATTTAAGAGCTAATAGACAACCTGAATTTACTCAAGTAGATATAGAAATGTCTTTCGTAGATGTAGATGATGTTATTGAAATAAATGAAAAGCTAGTTAAAACAGTTTTCAAAGAAGTTATAGATGTAGATTTACAAATTCCATTTCCAAGAATGACCTATCAAGATGCAATGGATTATTATGGTGTGGACAAGCCTGATTTAAGATTTAATATGAAGCTAACAAACTTAAATGAACTATTTAAGGATTCAGACTTCAAGGTTTTCTCAAATGCAATTAATGAAGGTGGTGTTGTAAAAGGAATAAATATTGGAGATTTAGAATCACAATATAGTAGGAAGAAAATTGATAAATTAACGGATTTTGTGAAAGATTTTGGTGCGACTGGATTAATTTGGGTTAGATTTTCTAATGGAGAAGTAAATTCATCAATTAGTAAATTTTTAACTGAAGAAGATATAAATAATTTGAAAAGTACATTTAAGGTAGAAGATAATGCACTTATATTTATAGTTTCTGGCGAAGAAGAAGTTGTTAATCCTTCTTTAGGAAATTTAAGAAATAAGGTAGCAAAAGATTGTGATATCTTAGATAAAGATACATTTGCAATTACTTGGGTTACTGATTTCCCAATGTTTGAATTCGATAGTGAGTCTGATAGATATGTGGCAGTTCACCATCCGTTCACTTCACCAAGAGATGAAGATTTGCCTATGCTTACTGAAGACCCAACTAAGTGCTTATCTAAAGCATATGACTTAGTTATAAATGGGGAAGAAGCTGGGGGAGGTTCAATTAGAATTAATGATTCAGAAATTCAAAAGCAAGTTTTTGAAGCGTTGAAATTAACTGATGAGGAAATTGAATCAAAATTTGGTTTCCTTGTAGAAGCGTTAAAGTATGGTGCACCTCCTCATGGCGGTATTGCTTATGGGCTAGATAGATTGGTTATGCAACTAAGTGGAACTGATAATATTAAAGATGTAATAGCATTCCCTAAAACACAGTCAGCGACATGCTTATTGACAGGAGCTCCATCTGAAATTTCAGATTCACAATTAAATGAAATTCATATTAAGTTAGATTAATTAGAGGTGATCATATGTATAAAGAGGGTATAATCGTAAACTCTACTGAAGATACAGTAAAAGTAGCAATTCATAGAACTTCTGGTTGCGGTGGATCGTGTAAAACTTGCTCAGGATGCGATACTCCTCAAGTATTTGTTGATTTGCCTAATAAAGTTAGTGCAAAAATTGGTGATAAAGTTTTAGTTAAAGCTAATAACTCAAGAGTATTTTTATATTCTTTTCTTATATATTTTGTCCCACTATTATTTTTCATTGGAGGTATAGGTTTATCCTATGTATATTTGAAGGACTCAGGAAATGCGAACTATGATGTACTGAGTTTTTTAGTGGGTTTAGTATTTTTAGCAATCTCAGGATTACTGTTAAAAACACTAGATAAAAAAATTGGTAAAAGTGATGCTTCATTTATGGAGATCGAAGAAATTATAGGCAGTATTGTCAATTGAGACATTTGCATAAAATTATTTTTTAGGAGGGTATTAATGGAATTTAACAAACTAAAAGATCAATCTCCTATAGTGTATGAAAACATTATGAAGGAAATTGAAAGACAAAACGAACATATTGAGCTTATTGCTTCAGAGAACTTTGTTTCAGAAGCTGTATTAGAAGCTCTTGGTTCACCTTTCAACAATAAATATGCTGAAGGTTATCCAGGGAAAAGGTATTACGGTGGATGTGAATTTGTTGATGTAGTTGAAGATCATGCAAGAAAAACACTATGTGAACTTTTCAATGCAGATCATGCAAACGTACAACCACATTCAGGAGCAAATGCTAATATGGCTGTTTACTTAGCTTTCCTACAACCAGGAGATAAGGTTCTTGGAATGAACTTATCTGAAGGTGGTCATTTAACTCATGGTTCTCCAGTAAATATCTCTGGAAAATGGTTTGACTTCGTAGATTATGGTGTATTAGATGACGAAGAAGTTATCGATTATGACGAAGTAAGAGAAATGGCTCTTAAAGAAAAGCCAAAGATGATTGTCGCTGGTGCTAGTGCATATTCAAGAGAAATAGATTTCGAAAAATTTGCTGAAATAGCTAAAGAAGTTGGAGCAATCCTCTTTGTAGATATGGCACATATTGCTGGTTTAGTCGCAGCTGGATTCCATTCAAATCCAATTCCTCATGCTGATGTTGTTACAACAACAACTCACAAAACACTAAGAGGACCAAGAGGTGGAGCAATCCTTTGTAAAGCAGAACACGCTAAGAAAATTGATTCTGCAGTATTTCCAGGACTTCAAGGTGGACCTTTAGAACATGTTATAGCTGGAAAAGCTGTAGCTTTCGAAGAAGCTCTGAAACCAGAGTTTAAAGAATATCAAAAACAAATCTTAGACAATGCTCAAGTATTAGCGAATACATTATCTGAAAATGGTCTTAGAATTGTATCTGGAGGAACTGACAACCACTTAATGTTAGTTGATGTTACATCTGTGGGATTAAATGGTAAAGATGCAGAAGCAATGCTAGAAGAAATAAATATTGCTTGTAATAAAAATACAATTCCGAATGATAAAGAAGGACCAATGATTGGTTCAGGTATCAGACTTGGAACTCCTGCTATGACAACTAGAGGATTCAAAGAAGCTGAATTTGAAAAAGTTGCTAACATAATTGTTGCTGCTTTAAAGAAAGAAAAATCAGTTGATGAGTTAAAAGCAGAAGTTGCTGAATTGACTAAAGACTTCCCATTATATAGATAATTTCCACTAAAACAAGCAGCCACTTGGCTGCTTGTTTTGTTTTAAAGGCTCATGTAGTATAATAATAGTAGAAAAGAGGTGTCTTTATGAGTAAAGCAATAGTTAGTGTTGTAGGTAGACCTAATGTAGGTAAGTCAACACTTTTTAATAAATTAGTTCAAAAAAGAGAGGCGATCACAGAAGACTTCCCCGGTGTAACTAGAGATAGACTATATAGGGAAGTTGAGTGGCAAGGAAGATATTTAACGCTTGCGGATACAGGTGGCTATGATTTAGAAAATAGCGACCAAATTACAAATAACATTAGAAAACAAGTTGATATGGCTGTGGAAACTTCTGATTTAGTTCTTTTTGTAGTAGATGGAAGAGTAGGTATAACTTCTGAGGATAGAGAAATAGCAGAAATGCTTCAAAGATCCGGTAGAAAAGTAATAGTGGTAGTAAATAAGATAGATTCTTCTAAAACTCCAGATACTGTATATGAGTTTTATGAATTTGGATTTGAAGATTTATGTATAGTCTCAGCTGAACAATCTTATGGTTTAGGAGATTTATTAGACAAGGTGTTTTCTTACTTGCCAGAACAAAGAACAAAAAAAGAAGATGGCGATATAACTATATCTATTATAGGTAAGCCGAATGCAGGTAAGTCCTCATTATTAAATACTCTGGTAGGCGAAGAAAGAATGATAGTAACTGATATAGCTGGAACTACAAGAGATGCAATAGACTCAATGGTAGAAAAAGACGGTAAAACATATACATTTATAGATACTGCAGGACTGAGAAGAAAAAGATCAGTGGAAGCAGGAGTAGAAAGGTATTCTGTAACAAGGACTCTTGACGCAGTTGATAGATCAGAAATTTGCCTTCTTATGATAGATGCAACTTTCGGTGTTACAGAACAAGATACAAAAATAGCTGGATATGCCCATGAAAATGGAAAAGCTATGATTATTTTGGTTAATAAATGGGATGTAGCTAAAGAAAATACAGATAAAAAGAAAGTAAAAGATGAAATCAGAACAAAACTATCTTTTATATACTACGCTCCAATCCATTTTATATCAGCTACTGAAAACATAGGAATTAATGAAATATATTCTCTTATTGAGGAAGTATATAGCAATTATAACTATAGAATACCTACAGGAATACTTAATGAAATTATTGGAGAAGCAGTTGCTAAAAATCCACCTCCAACTAGGTCTTCTCAAGTAGCAAAGCTTTATTATGTAACTCAAGGATCAGTAGCGCCTCCTAATTTTATTGTTTTTGTAAACGATACTGAATTAATTCATTTTTCATACTTGAGATATATCGAAAATACTATAAGACAAAAATATGATTTCACTGGAACTCCACTTTTAATGAATCTTCGAAGGAGATAACGGTGTATATTTTTATATTTTTATTTGCATATTTAATTGGAAGTGTATCTAGTGCCTCCATTATATCTAAAGTTTTTTATAACCAAGATATTAAAAAGGTAGGAAGCGGTAATGCAGGTGCAACTAATACCTTAAGAAACTATGGTAAATTAGCTGGTGCTGGAGTTTTAATATTTGATTGTTTTAAGGGGTTTATAGCTGTCTATATTGCTAGTAAGTTACAAGGCGATGTAGCTGCTTACATAGCAGGAATAGGCGCTATAATAGGTCATACATGGCCTATATATTTTAAGTTTAAAGGTGGCAAAGGGGTTGCTACTGGATTAGGAATATTTTTGTATTTAGATGTGAAAATGGTACTAATACTATTTGTAATCTTTGTTTTAATAGTATTAATTACTAAGTATGTTTCCTTAGCATCAATAAGCGTAGCGGCACTAGCACCAATTTATACTTATTTTATACATTATAAAAATAGCCCATTATATTTCTATATGGTACTTTTTGTAGCTTTACTTATAATTTTTAATCATAGAGCTAATGTAGATAGATTGTTAAAAGGCAATGAGAATAAATTAAGGAAGGTAAAATAATGAAAAATATATCAATTATTGGTGGGGGTTCTTGGGGAACTACTCTTGGAAATGTCCTTGCTGATAATGGACATAATGTTAAAGTATATATGAGAGATAGCAAGGCTTCAGCAGAGTTTAATAAAAATCATACTTTAGATAAATATTTACCGGATGTTAAATTTAATGAGTCTATGATTTCAACTGATGATATTAATGAAGCAAGGGATTGTGAAATCGCAGTTTTTGCTATTCCTTCTCAATCAATAAGATCGGTTTTAGAAAAATATTCACATTTATTCCAAAACTCTATTGTGGTAAATGTATCTAAAGGTATTGAAATAAAAACGGGTAAAGTATTATCTGAAGTTTTTGCTGAGTTTATAAATAAAGATAACTTTGTTGCCTTATCTGGACCAACTCATGCGGAAGAAGTTGCAATTAAATTACCAACAACTATAGTTTCTTCTTCTTTATCAGATGAAAATATGGAGATTGTTCAAGATGTATTTATGAACGATTATTTTAGAGTATATACTAATCCAGATTTAATGGGTGTGGAAATAGGCGGAGCAACAAAGAATGTATTATCTCTTGGAATAGGTATAATAGATGGACTTGGATATGGAGATAACAGTAAAGCAGCCATTTTAACTAGGGGTATTCATGAAATAGTCCGTTTGGGAGAATGTCTTGGAGCAGAGTCTAAGACATTTTATGGATTAACTGGAATAGGGGACTTGATTGCCACAAGCACAAGTGTCCATAGTAGAAATAGACAAGCTGGAATATTAATTGGTAAAGGATATAGTCTAGAAGAAACTGAGAAAGAAGTTGGAATGGTAGTAGAAGGAATTAAAACTACAAAAGCTGTTTATGAATTAAGTAAAAGTTTAAAAGTTGATATGCCAATTACAACTGAAATTTATAAATTAATATATGAAGATAGCAATTTAGAATCAGCTTATACTAAGTTAATGCTTAGGGATAGAAAAGAAGAAACTTTATAGATGAGGTTATAAATGATTAAAGAAAATGTTGAGCAGGTTATTAAAGATATAGAAGATATAACTGGTAAAAGTTATGAAGATTCTGGTGTTACAATAGTTGCTGCTACAAAAATGCAGGAAGAAAAGGAAATTAAAGAACTAATTGACGCTGGTATCATAAATATCGGTGAAAATAAAGTTCAAGAGTTTAAAAAGAAATATGACAGTTTTAAAGATATTTCTGAATTACATTTTATTGGGAATTTGCAGTCTAACAAAGCAAAAGATGTCCTTGGAAAAGTTAAGCTTATCCATTCTTTAGATAGAAAATCACTACTAAAAACTATGGAGAAAAGGGCTAAAAAAGAAGGAATAAATCAAGATGTACTAGTGCAAGTAAATGTGTCTAAAGAAGACACTAAGTCGGGTGTATATGTTGAGGATTTAAAAGAGTTTCTTTCTTTAATAGAAAAATGCGAATATATACATGCTAAGGGTTTAATGACTATGGCTCCACACTATGATAATCCAGAAGATACGAAATGGGTTTTTGAAAAGCTAAAAGAAATATTTGATGAATTAGCGGCAATGAAATATAATAATGTAGATATGCTATACTTATCAATGGGTATGTCTCATGATTATAAGGTAGCATTAGAGTGTGGCTCAAATATGATACGAGTAGGAACCGCAATTTTTGGAGAAAGACAATATTAGGAGGAAATTATGGCTCTTTTTGATAAATTTAAAGATATTATAGGTATTGAGGATCAATATGATGAAGATTATTATGATGATTTCTTAGATAATGAGGTAGAAGAAGAAAAAAAAGAAGTCAATGAAGATTATACTTTAGATAGCGAAAAAATAATGACAAAAAGGAGTAATATTATGAGTTTACAACCAAATACCAATACTAATACAGGTTCTAACGATAGGATTAAAATAAATATCCATGAACCAGTTGGATTTGATAATTCACCTGCTATTTTAGATAGTATAATTCGTCATAAAGTTGTTGTTTTAAATCTTGAAATGCTTGAAATGGATAAGAAAAGGCAAGTTTTCGACTTTGTGAGTGGTGGTATTTATGCCCTAAAAGGTAAAATCCAAAAAGTAACAAAAGACATATTTATAATTGTACCAAGCGATGTTGAAATTGATGGTAAATTAAAAGAAAGAATTGAAGAAAAAGGATTTTATCAATATTAATTAATGAGGTGTTTTTATTAATTTCAATTTTATTTTGGATACAGAAACCAGGAATAAGGTAAAAGATTTATACTATCAAATTAAAATATTTGAAAAATCTCAAAGACCTTACATATCTAATTTTCTGAATCCAGCTGTTCAGAAGTACGTCAAATCTATCCTGAAAAATATGGGTATTACCGATTATACTTTTAATGGTGGTAGTCTAAACTGTGAAAGAAAAGTTTTGTTTTTAGGAAAAACTTATAAAGATGGATTTAATGTCATTCGCATTGAAGGAATAGATACGTCTGTTAGTCATAGAGATATTTTGGGAGCTATTATAAACCTTGGAATCGATAGAGATAAAATAGGCGATATTGTTTTTAATAATGAAATCGTAGAATTTGCAATATTAGAAGAATCTAAAGATACGGTTTTATATTCTATGACACGTGTTAAAAATATTTCTGTTAGTCCTGAGTCTAAAGATAATAATCTATTGCAAAATTCTAGTGTTATAGATAAATCTTATAAAGGAACTGTTGCTTCAATGAGATTAGATTGTATAATTGCAGAATTAAATAAAATGGCTCGTACAAAAGCTCAGACATTAATTAAACAAGGTAAAATTAAAGTTAATCATATAGAAGAAAGAAAAGTAGATTTAATAATAGATGAAGATGATGTGATTTCAGTATCAGGTACTGGTAGATTTGTTATAAAATCTATCGGAAATTTGACAAGGAAAAACAGAGTTTCCATAGAATATGTAAAAAAAGGATAAATATGCTGGTATTAATATTGACTACATTAGTAGTTGTTTTAGATCAAGTAACTAAATATTTTGCTAAATCTCTAATGGGGAAAAATAATATAGTAGTTATAGATAAGTTTCTGGAATTAACTTACTTAGAGAATAGAGGGGCTGCCTTTGGAATTTTACAAGGTAAATCTTTACTATTTGTACTTATAACCCTGTCTGTAATAGGATATATTATTTATTTTTTATATAAACACCCAAATTTTCAAAATCTCACTAAGGTGTGTCTATCTTTTATATTAGCGGGAGCTATAGGAAATTTAATAGATAGAATACTAAATGGTTATGTTGTTGACTTTATCTTTATAAGATTTTGGGGAATATATGATTTTCCTGTTTTCAATGTAGCAGATATAGCAGTTACGACTGGGGTAATTATATTGATTTTCATCACAATGTTTACTGATGAATTTGATGAGGTAGATTAAATTGACATTTATAAGTAAGTCTTGGGATGCAATACTCCAAGATGAATATGAAAAAGATTATTTCAAAAAGTTAAGAATAGATTTAACTAATGAATATAGTAATTATGAAATATATCCTAAAGAAGATGATATATTCAATTGCTTTAAAGAAGTTTCTTATGAAGATGTTAAAGTAGTTATATTAGGTCAAGACCCTTACCATGGGCTCAATCAAGCTCATGGTTTTAGTTTTTCTGTTTTGCCAGGAAATAAAATTCCACCATCTTTATTAAATATATATAAGGAGCTTAACAATGAATTTAATTGTGATATTCCTAACCATGGATATTTAATAAAGTGGGCTAAACAAGGAGTTTTATTAATGAATAGAACCTTAACTGTTAGAAGGGGACAAGCTAATTCTCATGAAAAAATTGGTTGGAAAAACTTAACTAGTAGGATAATAAGTGAAATAAATGAAAGTCCTCAACCAATTGTGTTTATGCTATGGGGAAATAATGCAAAAGAGGTGAAATGTTTATTGAATAATGCTAATCACCTAGTTTTAGAATCCCCTCACCCTTCACCATTTTCAGCTCATCGGGGTTTTTTGGGGAACAATCACTTCTATCTTGCAAATGAATTTCTTAACAAAAATGGTATTGAGCCAATAGATTGGAAGATTGATAAGCTATGATTATTGATTTAATAGCTGATAAAGATAACATAAGGTTAGACAAGTATCTTTCTGAGAAGTATGAATTATCTAGATCTATTATATCTGAGAATATTAAAAATGGAGAGATATTAGTCAATGAGTCCAAGGTTAAACCTAGTTATTCACTAGCTTTAGGAGATAATGTTAACGGCGTTGTACTAATGAAACAAATAGATTTGTCTCCGATAAACATGGATCTAGATATTATTTATGAAGATGAATACCTTATAGCTATAAATAAACCTTACAATTTAGTTGTACATCCTTCTTTATCTACAAAAGAGCCAACTCTAGTGAATGGATTAATTTATTACACAGATAAGTTATCAGATTATGGTGGTAAAGATAGGTTAGGAATTGTTCATCGTTTAGATAAAGATACAACTGGAATTATAGTTGTCTGTAAAGATAATGAAACTCATAAGAAAATGTGTGAATTATTTAAAAAACGTCAAGTCAAAAAAAACTATCTTGCTATTGTTAATGGTAAAATTGATAATGCTGGAATAATAAATGAACCAATTAATAGAGATTTAAATAATCGCACTAGAATGGCTGTAGATAAAATTAACGGAAAAGAAGCAATAACAGAATTTAGAGCTTTAGATTATAATGATAAATATTCTTTGGTAGAGCTGAACCTCATAACTGGACGCACACATCAGATTAGAGTACATATGAGTCATATACATAATCCTATAGTAGGCGATTCAGTCTATGGCCTTAAAAAAGAAAAGATAAAGCTTAGCCATCAACTCTTACATTCCTTTAGACTTGAATTTATTCACCCGATGACCAATGAAAAATTAATATTAATTGCAGATCCAGACGATGTATTTATTGAAGGTTTAGAAAAGACAGGTTTAAATTTAAATAGGAAGTATACAAGTTAAAACTTTATACTTCCTATTTTTTATTGCTATTAATTATATTTTCTATATAGTCCTACTACCTTACCTAAAATCATTACATCTTTTACTATTATTGGTTCCATAGAGGAGTTTTCAGGTTGCAATACTATGTGATCTTCTTTCTTGAAATATCTCTTAACAGTAGCTGAGTCTTCTATCATAGCAACAACTATATCACCATCGTTCGCTGAATTTTGCTTTTGAACTATAATCATATCTTTATCCATGATACCAGCTTCAATCATAGATTCACCTTTAACATTAAGCATAAAATTAGTACCATGAGAAACAGATTCAACTGGAATAGGGAATGTGTCTTCAATGTTCTCTACAGCTAAGATTGGTTGACCTGCTGTAACACTGCCAACTATAGGTATATCTATAGTTTTTTTAGGTCTAAACTCTGAGTTAGAATCATGATCAAGAACTTCAATAGCTCTTGTTTTCAAGGAAGTTTTTTTGATGTAGCCTTTTTCTTCTAAAATATTTAAGATAGCATGGGTAGTAGATGTACTTTTTATATCAAGCGCTCTGCACATTTCTCTTATAGAAGGAGGATAACCTTCTTCTGCAATGTGTTTCTTAATAAAATTTAGAATATTAATTTCTCTTTCATTCAAATCGCTATACATTTCTAACCTCCATTTTATATATGTGCTTATTTTA
>CAYSPO010000039.1:0-11436 GCA_964432945.1 uncultured Peptoniphilaceae bacterium | reverse complement strand
AAATATCACATGTTTTAGACATTTCTTGCACCCCCTAACTGCAATTTAACCTTGTCCATTATATCATAGAAATCTTTGAAAATGCAAGAAAGATTTTGCATAATACTATTAAGATTGATATAATTATAGCATCAATAGATAATGGAGGTAAGCTATGTGTTCATATATTAAAACTGATAAAGGAACTATAAATGTATCTGATACTGTTTTAGCAAAAATAGTTTCTGATACGGTAATGAGTAGCTATGGTATTGTAGGGTTAACTCATAGAAATGCTGCCAACGGATTAAATGCGATTTTACACAAAGATAAAATGTTTAAAGGTGTAATTATAGAAAAAAGTGATTTAGGACTTATTATAAATTTAGATGTAATATTAAAATATGGTGTAAAAATACCGACTTTGATCGAAAACCTTACTGAAACAATTAAGTATAGAACTGAAACCATAACTGGGTTAAGAGTTGATGCGATTAATATTTATGTGCAAGGATTAAGGATATAATTAAAATGACAAAAATAAAAAAGATTAATGGCTTAACCCTGGAAAGGGCTTTTAAGTCTGCGACTAATAATTTAAGTGCTAATAAAGAATATGTAAATTCTCTAAATGTTTTCCCAGTTCCAGATGGAGATACTGGAACAAATATGTATATGACTCTTAGTTCAGCAACAAATTCAATTGAGCAAACTGAGTCGGTTTCTTCTGTAATGAAAAATATCAGTAGAGGCGCACTTATGGGAGCAAGGGGAAATTCAGGAGTTATACTATCTCAGATACTTAAGGGTATGTCTAATGGTTTAGAAGATGTAATTGAAGCTGGTATTGTTGAATTAAATAATGCCTTTCAAGAATCTAAAAATTCAGCTTATAAAGCTGTTATGAAACCTACTGAAGGAACAATTCTAACCATTGTTAGAGGAGTAGCTGAATTTTCACATGAAGTTTATGAGGATTATGATGATGTGTTTATCTACCTACAAGATGTTATAAAACATGGTAATGAAGTTTTAGATGATACACCTAATATGCTTAAGGAATTAAAAGAAGCAGGAGTAGTTGATGCAGGTGGTAAAGGTTATTTGATTATTTTGGAAGGAATTCTAAAGGGGATTATCTCAGATGATATTGACTATGAAATAAATGTAGATAATTTCAAAATGTTTGCTGATATGCAAAACCACGATCCTGATGAAATCAAATTTTCTTATTGTACAGAATTTATGATTAATGGACAAATGGATAATCCAGAAGATTTTAGAGAAGGAATATCTCAATTTGGAGACTGTGTAATAGTTGTAAATGACGATGATATAACAAAGGTGCATATCCATACTAATAATCCTGGGCATATTCTAGAAGAAGCTGTTCAATTTGGTTTCTTATCTGATATAAAAATAGATAATATGAAAATTCAAACTTCAACTAGAAATAATATTAAAAATTCCGAAAAAGAAAAAATGAAAAAATTTGATTTTGTTGTTGTTTCATCTGGAAGTGGAATAAAAGAAATCTTTAACAGTATAGGAATTAATAAAATAATTGAAGGTGGGCAAACAATGAACCCTTCAACAGAAGATTTGTTAAAAGCTGTAGAAGAAACAAATGCAGAAGATATTTACGTTTTTCCAAATAATAAGAATATTATTTTATCTGCTAAACAAATCGTAGAATTAACTGATAAAAACGTTCATATTATAGAAACAAGACAAATTCCAGAAGCATTTACAGCAATCTTATCTTTTAATCCAGATGCAAGTCCGGAAGAAAATTTAGAAAGTATGAATGAAGCTATTGAAGAAGTTACGACTATTCAAATTACTCATGCAATAAGAGATTCATTAAATAATGGCTTAGAAATAAATGAAGGAGATTTTATAGGTCTAATCCATGATAAAATTCTAAAAGCAGATAAAGATATTACTCATCTTATTCTGGATATGTTGGAAGATACAGTAACCGAAGATAATTACCTAATAACAATTTATAGTGGAGAAGATATAAATGATGAGGATGCTGAATCTCTTCAAGAACTAGTAGAAGAAAAATATTCTGATTTAGATATTGAATTAGTTTTTGGGAAACAAGCAGTTTATCATTATTTAATTTCTATAGAATAATGTTTAATAATATTAAAGGAATAGGCGAAAAAAAAGCTAGAGCTTTAAGAAAACTGAATATTTTTAGTGAAGAAGATTTACTGTTTTTAATTCCTAATAGATATGAAGATAAAAGAAAAATTTATAGCTTAGAAACAGCCCCTAGCGATAGGGATGTAGTTTTAGAGCTTAAAATTTCTAATAAGTCAAAGACATATTATAAAAATGGGAAATCAATTACTAAAATCAAGGCCCATGATGATAAAGTTTGTAATATAACTTTCTTTAATGACAAGTACACCCCACAGAGTCTGAACGTGGGGAGTAGCTATTATGTTTACGGAAAAGTTGACTATCAGCATGGGTTCTTTCATCTTATCAATCCAGAATTTAATAAGATAGATAAGGATTACTTAAGGCTTGAGCCAGTTTATCCTTTAACACAGGGAATTTATCAAAAAGAATTAAGAAAATTTATAGAACAAGCGATAGATAACATAGACTATTATGATTTTCTTGAAAATTCTATCTTAGATATAGAAAATTTGAAGATATCGCTTAACAAAATTCATAGGCCTAACACATATGCTGATGTTATAGAAGGAAATGAAGGATTGTTATATAGGAAAATTCTCCTAAAGGCAATATCAATTAATTATTTAAGAAATTTGGATAATAGGAACCATAAAATTGATTTAGGATTCGAAAAACTCAATGATTTTCTAGAAAACATTACTTTTAGTCTTACAGAAGATCAAAATAAAGTTTTGGAAGAAATTATAATAGATTTAACAGAAACTAATTCAATGAATAGATTACTTCAAGGAGATGTTGGATCAGGTAAGACTATCGTAGCAATATGTGCTGGAGTTTTAGTTTCTAACTATGGGCAAGTTGCTTTTATAGCTCCCACTGAGATTTTAGCCTTACAGCATTATAAAAAATATAAGGCTTTACTCGAAAAAATTGGCATAAAATCATCTGTTTTATGTGGTTCAATGACTAAAAAAGAAAAAGAAAACACGAAGAAAAAGATAAAAAATAATGAAGTTGACTTTGTTTTTGGTACTCATGCTTTAATAGAGGACGATGTAATTTTTAATAAATTATGTTTAACTATTGTAGATGAACAGCATAAATTTGGAGTTCAGCAAAGAAATAGATTAATAGAAAAAAGTTATAAATCAAATATTTTAGTTATGAGTGCCACTCCTATTCCAAGGACTATGGCTATAGCAAATAATGGAGATTTAAATATATCTATTATAAATGAAAAACCTGCAGGAAGAAAAGAAATAAAAACTTATGCAGTTAGTAAAGATTTTGAAAAGCGAGTTTTTAATTTTATTGAAAAAGAAGTTAAGTTATCTAATCAAGTTTATATCGTATGCCCTTCTATAAATGATGATATAGAGATTGAAATGGAGTCGGTTGAGTCTATTTATAATAGATTTGTTGATTACAAGCCTGATATTCCTACATCTTATCTTCATGGTGAGATGAAAGCTGATGATAAAAACATTGTTATGAAAAACTTTGCTGATAAAAAAGTTTCAGTTTTAATTTCTACTACAGTTGTGGAAGTTGGAGTTGATGTTCCAGATGCAAGTCTTATGATAATCTATAATGCAGAAAGGTTTGGATTATCACAGCTCCATCAGTTAAGAGGTAGGGTTGGAAGATCAGATAAAGATTCATATTGTATCTTGATTAGTTATTCTAATTCAAAAGAAACAAGAAAAAGAATGGAAATACTTTGTAATTCGAATGATGGATTTTATATATCTGAAAAAGACCTTGAGATTAGAGGGCCAGGAGAAATTCTTGGTAAAATTCAGCATGGTGTAGATTTGTTTTCTAACTCATCATATTATAATGAAGAATTATATTTTGAAGCTATTGAAGATTCCAACTTAATACTTGAAGATGATCCTTTATTAGAAAAAGAATACAACTTGTATTTGCTTAATGAAATTAGAAAAATAATAGATGAAACAAGTGGTTTTATTTTAAATTAGCTTTAATAATTATTAGAAATCTGTTAATATAAAGGGGTAATTATGAGAATTATATCTGGTAAATATGCAGGACACAAGCTTTCGTCACCTATTGGCGATACTAGACCAACGCTTGATAGAGTAAGGGAGTCTTTATTCAATATAATACGTCCACAAATAAAGGAAAGCACCTGTTTAGACTTATTTGCTGGGAGCGGAGCAATTGGGCTTGAGCTTATTAGCAGAGGAGCAAACTATGTTTATTTCTGTGAAAAAAATATAGATAACTTTAGAATTATTAAAAAAAATATTTCTGCACTAGGTGTAGAAGATAAATCTGAATTATTTAGATCTGATTATAAAAATATATTAAGTAAAATACCAGAAAAGTTAGATATTATATTTCTAGATCCTCCTTACAACAAGGATATTGAATATGAGGCTTTAGAACTTATAAAAAAACATAAACTATGTCATGAAGAAACTTTGATTATTGTAGAGGCAACTCACAGCTTAAAAAATCTTAATGGATATACTTTAATTGATGAAAGAAAATATGGGACTGTAATTTTAACTTTTTTGAAAGAAGGATAATATGATAGCTTTATATCCTGGTAGTTTTGATCCAATTACATATGGACACAAGGACATTATTGATAGATGTTTGAATAAATTTGATAAAGTGATTGTCGCAGTACTAAACAATAAAAATAAAAATTTGCTATTCACTTCTGAAGAAAGAGTAGAATTAATCGATACTTTGTACAAAGATTGTGATAAAATAATTGTAGAATCGTTTGATGGTTTGCTTGTTGATTATGTAAAGCAAACTCAAGCTGATGTTATAGTAAGAGGATTAAGGGCTGTAACAGATTTTGAATATGAAATGCAAATGTCGATGTTTAATAAAGTTTTGTATCCTGATATTGAAACATTATTTATGGTAACAGGGGATAAATATTCATTTCTAAGCTCGAGCTTGGTTAAAGAAGTAGCCTCGTATAAAGGGGATATATCAAGTTTTGTACCTAAGGAAGTTGAAAATAAATTAAAAGAAAAATTTTAGGGAGGACATATGGACATTATACAATTAGTTGAAGAAATTGAAGATTTAATAGAAAATGCAGGTTCAGTTCCATTTTCTAAAAAAGTTATGATTGATGCAGATGAACTTTATGATATTATTCATGATATGAGACAAAATCTGCCAGAAGAGATTAAACAAGCAAACTGGGTTACTGAAGAAAGAGATAGGATTCTGAATGAAGCTAGGCTTGAATCAGAAAATATCATCTCAGGAGCTCAAAGCCAAGCAGATAGCATTATAAATAGTGCTAGAGATCAAGCAAACCAAATGGTTAGCGATCATGAAATAGTTTCAGAAGCTAGAGAAAAAGCTCAATCAATCCAAGCTAATGCAGAGCAAGCAGCTAGAAATATGCAATTACAAAGTATCGCTTATGTAGATGATATTTTAGCCAAATCTCAAGAAAATCTTCAAAAGGTAATGTCTGTAATTGAAGAAAATAGAGATGAATTAAGAAAAAATTAAATTAATAATTTTAAACCAGTGTCTTTCTATAAAATTGCAATCGATTTATAGAAAGGCACTGATTTTATTTTTTATAAAAAGGACTAATATAAAAGTCTTCGTTAACTAAAGTTTCATTAAGATTATAAAGGTTACTAGCTTTTAATTCTAAATTTAGCAAGGGATTATTATTACTCTTATAGTAATTTGAAAATTTAGATACTATAGGAATTTCCGAATTGTTTTTCATTAAATTCAAAACTTGAATTCCTTTACTATCGAAAGCAAGAGGTCTTATATAATTATAAGATTCTACATTAGATATTTTTTCCATATCCAGTAAATAAGATAAGATAAATCTTGAAATTCTAGCTTTTGTATATCTTGCTGATGTACATTTATCGATCAATTCATCAATATTATTTGATTTAATCAAATTGTTCTTGATTAAATTTTCCATTCCATTTTCATAGGAAATAATTTTATTAAAAGATTTTTTTTCAACAAAGACCTTATATTTAAGAATATCAAAGTACTCGTTATTCATACTTTTATTTATTTTGTTTTTATATAAGTACTCAAAAACATTTTTAGGTACTTCATCAACTAAATTTTCTATTTTTTTATTTCTTAATTCTTCTCTTATATAGCTTGCACTTGGAAAAGAATTAGACTTTTCAGTAGAGAGATAGTTTTGACCTTTTCTAATAATTGAATATCCTTTTATATTTTTATTTCTGAGTGCATTGGTATATTCTAAGGCTAAAATATCGTTAGATCCTAACTTACAATCAACACCTAACTTCTCTAATGCAAGTCGAGTAGATTTTACATAAGAGTTACCTAAGTTCATATAATGTTTAATATTTTCATTATATATATCTTCATTTGAAAAAATCATTTCACTTGCTGATTTTATACTTTTATTATTAGATTCACTCCCAAAGACTAAATAATCTACTACATTCGATGAGTTTAATATATTTACTCCACCTTGGGCGAAATACTTTGCACTTTGAAGGGTATAATAGCTTGGAAGCTCGATAACTAAATTAACACCATTATCTATTGCAAGCTTTGCTCTATTATATTTATTGATTATGGCAGATTGGCCTCTTTGAACAAACGAGCCTGACATAATAACAACAATATGACTAGCGTTTAGAGTCTTTTTGATTTGCTGTATCTGATATAGATGCCCATTGTGGAATGGGTTATATTCTGCTATGATTGCACATACTATCATATTTTGTCACCTCTTAATTATTATACTACAATAAACTCTTAGTAAATTTAAGTTTTCTTCAATATATGGTAAAATTATAGAAGGAGGGAATATGGTTAAACAAATACAAAATGAAACAAATAGTAAAGTGAATGAATATATTGCAATTTCATCATTAAAGTATATGTATGAACTTGGGCCATACCTTGCAGAAAAATATGCACTAGAAAAAGAAATTGTGCAAACTAATAGAATTATCGAATTAATTTTTTCATCTATGATAACAGAAGATGATATGGAATTAAATGAGTATTATATCTTAACTGATAAAGAATTTAAAAATTATGATAAACTTGGTTCAGATTTATCTAATAAAATAAATAAAATAAGAAATGACATAGATGGTCAAATGAATCTCGATATTAGAAAGACAATGGAAGATATTAATAAGTCTTTACTTGTTCTTGATCCTTCATTCAAAACATCTTCTAAAAAATGGGATAGTATTTCATGGCCAAATATTGACTTATCTGATATTAAAGAAAAGATAAGTATTAATAATGAAATAGAAGCAAGTCTAAAAGAATTTTTACCAGAAGAAGTTGTAGAATCTGTTCAAAGTGAGAAAGACTTGATTAATAAGAAAAAAGACTTAAAAGAATCATTAAATTTCCTAAAAGGAATAAAAACAGATCTTGACGATGTTCTGCTTAATTTATTACCTGAGGGAAATATACTAAATTAGGAGGAGTTATGGCTGAATTTAAATTTGAAGTTGTGGAGCAAATAGGAGTTCTTTCGGAGAACGCGAAAGGCTGGAGAAAAGAGTTTAATCTAGTAAGTTGGAATGAAAGAGAAGCAAAGTATGATATCAGAGAATGGTCG
The DNA here is from genome assembly GCA_964432945.1 of uncultured Peptoniphilaceae bacterium. GTDB lineage: Bacteria > Bacillota > Clostridia > Tissierellales > Peptoniphilaceae > CAYSPO01. Next base: position 3,698 of record CAYSPO010000039.1, on the reverse strand, counting down.
CCAGATCACACTAGAATGAGTAAAGGTGTAACCATAACAGAAGAGGAAGCTAAAGTCCTATATGAAATATTAAAGGATGAATTTGAAGGTTAATAAAGGAAGGCGTTTATATGGTTAATATAAAAGCTGATTTAATTTTAGAAGGTGGAGGCGTGCGTTGTGCCTTCACTTTAGGTTTAATAGATTATTTTCTAGATAATGATATTTATTTTGAAAATATTTATGGTGTTTCTGCAGGAAGTATTGTAGGGGCAGTTTTTTTAGCAAGAAATAGGGATTTTAAAGACTCACTAATAAGTTTAGTAAAAAATAATTATAATGAAAAACAAGAAAATAACAAACTTGTAGATTTAGTAAGTACTTATAAAAAGTTTTTAAATGATTACTATAATTTTGATTTTCAAACTTTTAAAAATTCTAGCTCGAAATTATATTCAGTTCTACTAAATGCAAATACTGGGCAAAGTGAATATATTTCTTCTGAGTTAATTAAAAATGTAGATGATTTATCTAAGGTAATAGCCGGATCTTGCGCTGTACCAATGTTTGCAGAAGAGGTAAATTTCAATGATGAAATATATTATGATGGAGGATTTTCTGACCCTATTCCTGTTTTTAAATCTTTTAATGACAGTAAAAACAAAAAAGTAGTTGTCTTAACTAGAGATATGGAATATAGAAAATCATATGAACCAATTAAGACAGATATAAGTAAAATTGTTCCTTATCCAAATGTAATTTTTTCTTCTAATTCTAGGTATAAGTCATATAATGAAGCTAAAGAGTTTTCTCTTTATATGGAAAAAAATAATGATTGTATGTGTTTTATGCCAGAAAAAGAAGTAAATCTGTCTTTCGAACATTTAGATTTCGAAAAAATGGAAGAGTTATATTGCGATGGATACAAACAAGGTCAAAATAATTTTAAAAGGTTATTGATGTTAAATGATTAATTTATCTCATCTTGCAGATGTTCACTTAGAAAGAAAACTTAATAATTGTTCTTATCCTAGTAAATTTGCTAAAGAAAGAAGATTAGAAGCATGGCTTAGTCTTTCAAGACTATTGTCTAGCGAAAACTCTGATTTTGTTTTAATAGTAGGGGACTTATTTGAAAGTCAGTACTTTACACAAGGAAATCTTTATAAGCTATATGATATATTTTCTAATCATCCTGACAAAAATATTATAATTTGCCCAGGTAATCATGATCCGATAGGCTCATATAGTAAAGAATACTTACCTACAAATGTAAAAGTTTTTAATAAAGATAGCTTAGATTATTTTGAATTCATAGAAAAAAGAACTCGAATATATGGAGTTGCTTGGGATAAGTCATATTATAATGAAATTAACTTTGATGTATACCTAGATAAATCTTTTATAAATATTTTGTGCCTTCATTCAGATTTATATTCTGACTCAGGGTATATGTATATGAACCCTAGCAAGCTAGAAAGTATTGGCTTTGACTATATTGCTTTAGGTCATATTCATAAGGCTGATAAAATTTTAGATAATATATATTATAGTGGTTCATTTGAGCCTATGGATTTCGGAGATTTAGGCAAAAAAGGCTTTTTAAGAGTAAATCTAGATAAATCTTATAGGGATATAGAATTTGTAGATTTTTCATTTAGAAAATTCATACAAAACGATTTAATTTTATCTCCGGATATGAATGAAAATGATTTATTAAATAATATAAAATCTTTAAGTACATCAAAGGATTTTCAAAGAATAAATCTTAAAGGGAAGTTAAATGAAAAAACATATAAAATGCTTGATTGGATAAAAAAAATATCAGAAAGTAATTTTTATTATGTTGAATTTATTGAAGAAGAATTATTTCTAGATAACTCAGCTTATTTAAAAGAAAACAAAGCAGTTTCACAGCTTATAAATAACATAAGTGAATCTGAAGAAAAAGAAATGATAAAAACTAAAGCTATACAAAAAGTACTTTCTTTAGTAACTGAGGTTGGAAATGAAACTAATATTAAATAATCTGAAGATGAATTTTGGTAAATATACCGATGAGAACATCGAACTTAAATCAGGTTTTAATGTTATTTTTGGTAATAATGAAGCAGGAAAATCAACAATCTTTAGATTCATTAGTGCTATGTTTTATAGCTATTATAAGTCAAATTCTAAATCATTGTTAATTGAAAAAGATGCTAAAGAAAAAGATAGACCTTGGTATAGTGAAAAATATTCTGGAGCATTAGAATTTACATATAATGGCGAGAATTATCATTTATTTAGGAATTTTAATTCTGAGGATTATAATTTGATTAATCTGAGTAAAAATGAAGAAATCAAACTATCGGATCCAAGAGATTTGCCTAATTTGTTTTTTAATATATCTAAAGAAACATTTAATAGCATTATAAGCATTGATTTAAAAAACCCTTGGATAGATAAGAAAGATAAAAGTTCTATAAAAAATGAATTTATAAAGGAATTTTATGAAGACGATAATAAATTAAATTTAGAGCAAATCAAAATCAATTTACTAAAAAGAAATCAAGAAATAGGTACAGATAGAGTTTCTAATAAAGAACTTGGACTTTTGAATAAAGAAATTATAAAGTTAGAAGATAGAGTCATAGAATTAAATTCCAATAAGGTTTTGATAGATAGATATGAAAAAGAAAAAATAACTATTGAAAATAAGTTGAAAATAAAATTAAATTTAATTATATATGCTAAATTGGAAACTTATAATAATGAGATTAGCTTTGAAGAATACGAGGATTTACTTTATAAGATAAAAACTTATAATGATTTAATCAGAGAATCTAGAAAATCTTACTCTAAAGATAATAAATTTAATTTATATAGAAATAAATTTTTATTTATAATATTGGGATTTGTTATTAGCAGCATTTTGTTTTATTTCTTTAGAAAGCCTTTATATTTTCTAATATTCTTAATTAGCTTTTTAATTATTCCTTTATCTAAAAAAATTGATAGTACAGAAGACGATAGAGAAGATAAAATAAATTTTCTAAAAGGTGAAATAGATACAGCATTTTCTGAAGCTGGAGTAAGTAATCTCGATGAATATAGAGATTTAGTCAAGCCTGTAAAAGCTTATAAAGTTACTTTATTAGAAAATACCGATACCCTATCAGAAAGAGAATTATTAGAAAAAATCAATTTATTAAAGGATAATTTAACAGAAATAAATTTCAAACTAAATAATGCAAAAGACAAATTAATTATGCAAAGAGAAATATTTGAAGAATTAGAAGATTTAAAGAATGAAAAAAGTGAACTTTTAGATGAAATAAAGGTTAATGAGTTAATTGTTGAATCTATTATAAAAACAGAAGAAGATTTAGGACAGATTTTTCAAGAAGATTTGGCTAAAAATATTTCTGAGACTATAAAATATTTAACTGATTCCAGATATGAAAAAATAATTCTTGATAAGGATTATAATTTAAGTGTCTATGATAAGGAAAAAATGGACTACGTTGATGTAAGTTATTTAAGCTCTGGTACAATACAAGCAATTAATATTTCTTTTAGGATAGCCGTTCATCAATACAAATCAAAATCAAGTTTACCTTTGATTTTAGATGATGTAAGTAATTATTTAGACTATAATAGAATGAATAAATTATTTGAACTTTTAAGCTTATACTCACACAATAATCAAGTTATATTGTTTACTAACAATAGGGAAG
>CAYSPO010000038.1:0-11601 GCA_964432945.1 uncultured Peptoniphilaceae bacterium | reverse complement strand
ATTTGCAATTAGAGAAGGTGGAAGAACAGTTGGAGCGGGAGTTGTAACTGAAATTCTAGGATAGTTTAAACTAATATCAGAAGCCATAGGATTATCCTATGGCTTTTTTAGAAATAAAGATACTTTAGCGAGGTAAAGAATATATGATAGCTAAAAAAATGAAGGGCTTTCTTGAAGGAAGCTCGCTTATAAGAGAAATGTTTGAGGAGGGGTCAAGGCTTAAGAAAATTCATGGTGAAGAAAATGTTTTTGATTTTAGTATAGGAAACCCTAACATTGCTCCTCCAAAAGAAATAGACAAAGCAATAATTGACCTTGTAGAAAATGAAGATCCAATTACTTTGCATGGATATATGTCTAATAGTGGGTACGATGATGTAAAATTAGCTATTTCTAGCAACCTTAATGAAAGATTTAATACTAATTTTTCTTCTAGTAATTTAATTATGGTAACTGGAGCTGCTGCAGGGCTTAATATTGTTTTGAAATCAATTATAAACCCAGACGATGAAGTAATTGTATTTACACCTTATTTTATGGAATATGGAAATTATGTTAATAATTATGACGGAAAACTTAAAGAAGTTCCAACAGATATGGAAAGTTTCTTGCCAGATTTAGATGTTTTAGAGAAAGCAATTAACAAAAAAACAAAAGCAGTTATAATTAATAATCCTAACAATCCAACGGGAGTTATCTATCCGGAAAGTCTTATTAAAGATTTATCTGAAATACTAGATAGAAAACAAGAGGAATTAGGGATATGTATATATCTTATATCTGATGAGCCTTACAGAGAACTGGCATACGAAGGTAAAACAGTTCCTTTTATAAGTAAGTATTACGACAACACTTTAGTTGTCTACTCTTATTCTAAATCCTTATCTTTACCTGGAGAAAGAATTGGATATGTTTTAGTTCCTGACAAAGCCGAAGATTCTAAAGACTTACTAACAGTTATGACAGTAGCTAATAGAATTTCTGGCTTTGTTAATGCACCTTCCTTATTTCAAAAGGTGATAGCTAGGTGCGTGGATCTAAAGGTAGACTTAGACTTTTATGATAAAAATAGAAAGAAGCTATATGAAGGGCTAAGTAATTTATCCTATGAAATGGTGTATCCTGAAGGGGCATTTTACATATTTTTGAAATCTCCTTTAGAAGATGAGTTTGAATTTGTTAAGAGGGCTAAAAAACACAATATACTTTTAGTTCCAGGATCAGCTTTTAAATGCCCTGGCTATGTAAGAATGGCTTACTGTGTGTCAGAATCTACTATTGATAATTCAATGGAAAAGTTTGCTGAATTAATGGAAGAAATAAAAGAATTAAGGAAAACTGATGAAGCATAAATTTCTAGCTTTAATTGTTATTCTTCTTTTATGTGGATGCACTTATAATCCCGATAGCATATTAGAAACAAAAGATTTTTCTTCACTACTTTCCAAAGAAGAAAAGCTTGAAGATATTTATATAGATGTAAGGTCAGAAAAAAATTATCTTAAAGGTCATAAAGCGAAAGCGATAAATATACCTTTAAAAGAGTTAAAAAAATCTAATTATGACTTATCTACTTACAAAGACCATGAAATAAAAGTTATAGGGAATTTCGAAAGAGAGTCTGAAAATGCAGCAAAGATACTTAGGGATAATGGTTTTACAAATGTTTTTACTAATAAAGGATATAAAGAAGTAGGGGTTAACCTTGTTAAATACAAGGCTATACTAGGTGAAGATTTTAAAAAAATATTAGATGAAGATATCTTTATTATAGATACTAGACAAGCGAAAGATTATCAAAAAAATCATATTGATGGAGCTGTAAATATTGTTGGAAATGAATTTGCAGATTATCTGCATATAATTCCTAAAAGTAAAGCAATCTATATTTATGGCTACAAAAATGAAGATGAATTTGCCAATGTTTTAAGTGAATATAGAAAAGATGTTACTCTTGTTTTAGAGGGAGCAGACTATATGGATTATGGTTTTAATTAAACTTAATTCATTAGACTAATCTCTTAAACAAGATTGATAAAATCTTTGACTTTATCTTGGAAAAGTATTAGAATAATGCTTATATTATTTTATAAAGTCGCAAATATCTAAAATAAAAAAGGAAGGATGTCAGATTATGAAAAAAATACAGATAACAGAAACGGTCTTAAGAGATGCTCATCAGTCATTAATGGCGACTAGGCTAAAATTAGAAGATTTTAAAGATATTCTTCCAATTATGGATAAGGCTGGTTACAGGGCTATTGAGTGCTGGGGTGGAGCTACTTTTGATTCTTGTTTAAGATTTTTGAATGAAGATCCTTGGGAAAGATTAAGGGTAATAAAATCAGAGCTTAAAAATACAAAACTACAAATGCTTTTAAGGGGGCAAAATCTTCTAGGATATAAAAATTATCCAGATGATGTTGTTGAGAAATTTATCGAACTAGCTATAAAAAATGGAATAGATATAGTTAGAGTTTTTGATGCTTTGAATGATACGAGAAATCTTGAGGTTTCAATAAAAAGTATTAAAAAATATGGTGCAGAAGCACAGGTGGCTTTAAGTTATACAACTTCAGATATTCATACTATAGAATACTTTGGAGACTTAGCTGAGCGGTTGGCTGATATGGGTGCAGATACTATTTGTATCAAAGATATGGCGGGGATTCTTCTTCCTCAAGATGCTTATGATTTAGTTAAGGAAATTAAATCTAGAGTTGATTTGCCTTTAGAAATTCATACCCATTCTACTACAGGTCTTGGATCAATGACTTACTTAAAAGCAGTTGAAGCAGGAGCGGATATTATAGATACAGCTATCTCACCTTTTTCTGGTGGAACTAGCCAGCCTCCTACTGAAACTCTAAATGAAACTCTTCTAAATATGGGCTATGAAACAGGACTTGATATAGAAGTTCTTCAGGAACTAGCAAGCCATTTTGAAAAAGTTAAAAGCAGGTATATAGAAGAAGGGGTTATGCCAGTTAAAATGCTTACTGCAGATCCTAAAGGTTTAATTGCTCAAGTTCCTGGGGGAATGCTTTCAAACCTATATAAGCAGTTGGAAATTCAAAGGCAAATAGATAAGTATGAGGAAGTTTTAGTTGAAGTTCCTAAAGTTAGGGCAGAGCTAGGCTATCCACCTTTAGTAACGCCTATGAGCCAAATGGTAGGTACACAGGCAACTTTGAATGTTCTATTAGGTGAGAGATACAAAATGGTTCCAAATGAAATAAAAGATTATCTAAAAGGTGAGTATGGTAAAGCACCGGCACCGATAGATGAAGATTTCAGGAGAAGTATTATAGGAGATAGTCCTGTAATGGAAGACAGGCCAGCCGACCATTTAGAAGATGGACTAAAAAAAGCTAAAGAAGAAATTGGCGAGTTTGCTAAATCTGAAGAAGATATTTTATCTTATGCTCTTTTTCCTGATCAAGCTAAGATGTTTTTGAAAAATAGGGATTAGAAATAAAATTTTGAAAGTTAAGAAAACCACCGAAAAATATTGAAAATCAAGGCTTTAGAGTTGACAAAAACTGGGATTTATGATAATTTAATAAGGATTTGGATGAAGCTGGGAAAAGTCTCAGCTTTAAATTTACTCAGGAGGTGCATGAATGCGAGACACAGTAATACTTGCTTGTGAAGATTGTAAAAACAGAAATTACACTACTAGCAAGAATAAGAAAGTTAACACTGAGCGAATCGAGCTTAAAAAATATTGCAAATTTTGCAAAACCCACACAAATCACAAAGAAACTAGATAATTTAGGAGGATTAAATTGGCAAATATTAGACAAGAGAAGTCAGGCTTAGGCGGATATTTAAAGGGCGTGAAGTCTGAATTTAAGAAAATTATTTGGCCTACAAAAGAAGAAACGCTTAAATATACAGGTGTAGTTATAGCAACTTCTATACTTGTATCAATTATTGTTTATGCGTTAGACCTGATTTTTGCCAGCCTACTAAATCTAATTGTTTAGGATTGAGGAGGAAATAACTTGCCAGATGAAAATCTAGAACAAGAAAATGAAAGACAAGTTAGTGAAAGGGAGAAAGAAGCTAAGTGGTATGTAGTACATACTTACTCTGGCCATGAAAACAAGGTAAAGGATAATATTGAAAAGATGGTTGCTAATCGTGGCAATATCGATGATATCTTTGAAGTAGTAGTACCTAATGAAGAATATATTGAAATTAAAGATGGTTCTAAGACAGTTAAAGAAAGAAAAATGTTTCCTAGCTATGTTTTTGTAAAAATGATAATCACTGACACATCATGGTATTTAGTAAGAAATACAAGAGGTGTTACAGGTTTTGTTGGACCAGGTTCTAACCCAGTTCCTTTGAGCGCAGAAGAAGTAAAACAATTAGGCGTGCAAAGACAACAATCTCCAGATATTGATCTTTCAGTTGGTGACTCAATCAAAGTAAATAGTGGACCGTTCGAAGGATTCGTTGGTAAAGTTGAAGAAATTGATGTTTCAAAATTTAGAATTAAGTCTTATGTAACTATTTTTGGAAGAGAAACGTTAGTTGAGCTTGACTTTGACGATATCGAAAGAATTTAAGCTAAACATATAGATTTAAGTGGGAGGGCAAATGCCCGTAGAACCACAACTTTTTAGGAGGAAGAAATGGCTAAAAAAGTACAAGCAATTGTAAAATTACAAATACCAGCAGGACAAGCGTCTCCTGCACCACCAGTAGGTACAGCTTTAGGGCCTCATGGTGTTAATATCGTAGAATTTACTAAAGCCTTTAATGCAAGAACAGCTGACAAAGTAGGATTCATAATTCCAGTAGAAATGACTATTTACCAAGATAGATCATTTGACTTTATATTAAAGACTCCACCAGCAGCTGATTTAATTAAAAAAGCAATTAACCTTAATAAAGGTTCAGGCGAACCAAACAAAACTAAGGTTGGATCTATTACGAAGGCACAATTAGAAGAAATTGCTAAAACTAAACAAGCAGACCTTAATGCAGCAAGCCTAGATTCAGCAGTTAGACTAATTGCTGGAACTTGCAGAAGCATGGGTGTTACGGTAGAAGATTAATTAATAAGTGGGAGGTTATCCGATAATACCACGAGGAGGAAATATGAGCAAAAAAGGAAAATCCTATATAGAAAAAGCACAACTAGTTGATAGACAATCACAATATGAACTAGCTGAAGCTATAGATTTAGTTCAAAAAACAGCGAGAGCTAAATTTGATGAAACAGTTGAACTTCATGTAAGACTTGGAGTAGACTCTAAAAAAGCAGACCAACAAGTAAGGGGAGCTGTTGTTCTTCCGCACGGTACAGGTAGAGATGTAAAAGTACTTGTATTCGCACAAGGAGACAAAATCCAAGAAGCTGAAGAAGCTGGAGCAGACTTTGTTGGTGGAGAAGAATTAGCAGAAAAAATCCAAAACGAAGGTTGGTTAGATTTTGACGTAGCTATTGCAACTCCAGATATGATGGGTGTAGTTGGAAGAATTGGTAAAATCTTAGGACCTCAAGGTCTTATGCCAAACCCAAAATCAGGAACAGTAACATTTGATGTTAAAAATGCTGTTGAAGATACTAAAGCAGGTAAAATTGAGTACAGATTAGACAAAGGAAACATTATCCACGTACCAGTTGGTAAAGTATCTTTTGGATCAGATAAATTATCTGACAACTTAAAAACAATTCTTGCAGCAATTATTAAAGATAGACCAGCTGCAGCTAAAGGAAAGTATTTAAAGAGCGTTTCTGTAGCATCAACTATGGGTCCTGGAATCAAAATCAATACATCAAAACTTATGGATGCAGCAAGAGAAGCAGCTAAATCAGAAGCATAAGTATTGACAAAAAAATACTAGATGATATAATGTCATCGTTAATAATCGGCTACCAAAGACAGTAGGGACTATAAGTTTAATTATCCTACCGAGGTGGAGTTATCATAGAATGTAACCTATGCTTATTCCGCTTTTTGTGGTTTAATCATAGGTTTTTTTATACCTCAGTAAAGTAGCCAAATGGAGGTGAAAAAGTGAGCGAAAGAGCAAGTAAAGAGTTAGTTGTTGCAGAAATCCTTGAACAAATTAATAATTCTCAAGGGATTGTAATAGTTGATTATAGAGGCTTAAATGTAAAAGAGTTAACTGAATTAAGAGCAAATTATAGAGAAAAGAATGTTAACTATAAAGTTTATAAAAACACATTAGTTAAAATAGCTTTTGATCAAGCTGGTATAGAAATTGATCCTGAAGTTCTTAAAGGACCAAACGGCTTTGCATTTGGATTAGATGATCCAGTTTCTGTATCTAAAGTAACAAATGACTTTGCAAAGAAAAATGAAAATCTTGAAATAAAAGCTGGTATTGTATCTGGTAATATGGTTGGCAAAGATGAAATTGTTGCCTTATCAAAGTTACCGTCAGAAGACGAGTTAAGAGGCATGGTAGTAAACGTATTAAACGCACCTATCCAAAATCTTGCAGGTACAACTTCTGCAATACTTTCAAGTTTAGTGTATGCAGTTAATGCAATTAAAGACAAAAAAGAACAAGAAGCAGCATAATAAAATTAAAATTATACGGAGGAAATAAAATGGCATCAGAAAATGTACAAAAATTAGTAGACGCGGTTAAAGAACTTACAGTATTAGAATTATCAGAATTAGTTTCTGAATTAGAAGAAGAATTTGGTGTAACAGCATCAGCTCCTGTAGCTGTAGCAGCAGCACCTGCAGCAGGTGGCGGAGACGCAGCAGCAGCTGAAGAAAAAACTGAATTTGAAGTTGTTCTTGCATCTGTTGGTGGAGAAAAAATCAAAGTTATCAAAGAAGTTAGAGACATTACTGGTCTTGGTCTAAAAGAAGCTAAAGCTCTTGTAGACGAAGCTCCAAAAACAATTAAAGAAGGAGTTCCAACTGAAGAGGCTAATGCAATGAAAGAAAAATTAGAAGCAGTAGGAGCTACAGTAGAATTAAAATAGTTCTAGAATTATTAAGTCCGAAAGTTTTGCTTTCGGACTTTTTTGTTTTATTAACATATATTAACGATAATATTATAGAATAAATTTAATTAGATTTTATAATCTGTTTTTTATCCTCAATAAAGTAAATCCTAAATTGTATAAGTATAGAATTATAGATTTGGATTTATAAAAAGTATTTTTTCACATATATTAAGATTATTACATATATACAAAATAAATTAATAAATATTTCATATAAATAGGATAAAGACTTGACAAATTCAAATAACCTGTGATAATGTTATTACTTGCTATAAATAGAGTGGATAATTAGGCGAAAAAACAAGAATGCTAGTTTAAAGAGGTGTTTAGATGGCTCATGTTGAAAAATATGGTTACACGGAAAGACTTAGTTACTCAAGAATTTCTGAAGTACTGGAATTACCAGATTTAATTGCTATCCAAAAGGATAGTTATAGGTGGTTTATTGAAGAAGGAATTGCTGAAGTCTTTGAGGGAATCAGCCCGATTGAAGATTACGCAGGATCCTTAGTGCTAGAGTTTTTGGGTTATGAAGTCGAAGAGGATGAGGTTAATTACTCTGTCGAAGATGCAAAAGATAGAGATATGACTTATTCTTGTCCGATGAAGGCTAAGGTTAGACTTATAAATGTGGAGACCGGTGAGGTAAAAGAGCAAGAAGTATTTATGGGAGATTACCCAAAAATGACTGATCACGGTACTTTTATTATTAATGGTGCTGAAAGAGTTATAGTTAGTCAGTTGGTAAGAAGCCCAGGAGTTTACTACGGTAAGGAGATTGATAAGTCAGGTAGAGAGCAGTATTCAGCAACAGTTATCCCTAATAGGGGAGCTTGGATCGAATATGATACTGATGCGAAAGGAATTGTAAATGTAAGAATTGACAGGACAAGAAAACTTCCTGCAACTACTCTTATGAGAGCTTTAATAATTGATTCAAACGAAGAAATGCTTGAAATTCTAGGCGATTCTGAAGCGTTAAGAATGACTATGGAAAAAGAAGTTTCAACTAATCGTGAAGAAGCAATGATAGAAATTTATAAAAAGCTTAGACCTGGAGATCCAGCATCAATAGAAAGTGCTGAACCTTATATCTTAAACCTATTCTTTGATGGCAGGCGATATGATTTAGCTAAAGTCGGAAGATACAAATTTAATGAAAAATTATGTGTATCAGCTAGAATCAGTGGTAAAACTTCTGCTAGAGATATTATTGACCTTGAAACAGGAGAAGTTTTAGTTGAAGCAGGTCAATATATTGATGAAGAAAAAGCCTTGGAAATCGAAAATGCTGGTATTAACACAGTTGATGTTAAAAACGAAGCAGGAGAAACAGCTAGGGTTGTAGGTAACCATTTTGTAAGTATTGATGCCTTCAATCTAGATTTTGATTATTCAGATTTAAAATTATCTGAAAAAATATATTATCCAGTAATGATGGATATCCTAGAAAACAGTGATACTGATGAGGATATATATAAAGAAATGCAAGAAAGAAAGGCAGAATTAAGCCCTCAGCATGTAATAAGGGCAGATATTTTAGCCAGCTTTAGTTATGAACTAAATCTTTTCCAAGGAGTAGGTCAAATTGATGATATTGACCACTTAGGTAATAGGAGAGTTAGGGGAGTAGGAGAACTTCTACAAAATCAATTTAGAATTGGTATAACTAGAATGGAAAGAGTTGTTAGGGAAAGAATGTCTACTCAAGATATTGACCTTGCAACACCTCAAGCTCTAATCAATATTAGACCTGTTACAGCATCTATGAAAGAGTTCTTTGGTTCATCTCAGCTTTCTCAATTCATGGATCAAACTAATCCTATGGGTGAGCTTACTCATAAGAGAAGGATGTCAGCTCTAGGACCTGGGGGTCTTTCTAGAGATAGAGCAGGAGCGGATGTTAGAGACGTTCATGATTCTCACTATGGAAGAATTTGTCCGATAGAAACACCAGAAGGTCCAAATATCGGTCTTATTACTTCTATGACTACTTATGCCAGAATTAATGAGTATGGTTTCTTAAAAGCTCCTTATAGAAAGGTAGACGGAAAAAACAAAAAGGTTACAGATGAAATTCATTACCTTACTGCTATAGAAGAAGATAGGTATATCATAGCTCAAGCCAATGAACCTCTTGAAGATGGCTGGTTCGTAAATGCTAGAGTTTCTGGTAGAGGTATAAATGCAGAAAACGACCTTTATCCTTCAGAAATGGTTGAGTATATGGACGTTAGCCCTCAACAAATAGTTTCTGTTGGTACAGCGATGATTCCTTTCCTTGAAAATGATGACGCTACTAGAGCGTTAATGGGATCAAACATGCAAAGGCAAGCCCTTCCTTTATTGAAGGCAGAGGCTCCAATTATTGGTACTGGTATTGAGCACAAGGCTGCTAAGGATTCTGGAGCAGTTATACTTTCAAAAGTAAAAGGGAAAGTTGTTGATGTTTCCAATAAGCATGTAACAATTAAAGATGAAGAAGGAAAAGAGCATAAACATAGATTTTTAAAATTCAAAAGATCTAACCAAGGTACAACAATAAACCATTGTCCTATAGTTAGAGTTGGCGATGAAGTAGAAAAAGGACAAATTATTTGTGATGGTCCTTCAACTGATAATGGAGAAATGGCTCTTGGTAAAAACTTATTAGTTGCCTTTATGCCTTGGCATGGATACAACTTTGAGGATGCTATTCTTTTAAATGAAAAATTAGTTATAAATGATGTTTTAACTTCTGTTCATATAGTTGAATATGAATGCGAAGCTAGAGAAACTAAATTAGGAAGCGAAGAAATCACTAGAGATATACCAAATGTTGGCGATGAAATGAGACGTAATCTTGATGAAGACGGAATCATTATGGTTGGTGCTGAAGTAACAAGTGGAGATATACTTGTAGGAAAAGTTACACCTAAAGGTGAAACTGAGCTATCTCCTGAAGAAAGACTTTTAAGAGCAATATTTGGAGAAAAAGCTAGAGAAGTAAGAGATACTTCATTAAAAGTTCCCCATGGAGAAGGTGGAATTGTAATAGATGTTCAAGTTTATTCTAGGTCTAATGGAGATGAACTTCAACCAGGAGTAAACAAAAGTGTTAGAGTATTCATCGCTACTAAGCGTAAAATAAATGTTGGAGATAAAATGTGTGGTCGTCACGGTAACAAGGGGGTTGTTTCTAGATTGCTTCCTGAAGAAGATATGCCGTTTTTACCAGATGGAACTCCTGTGCAAGTTGTTCTGAACCCACTAGGGGTACCTTCTAGAATGAACCTTGGACAGGTACTTGAAGTCCATTTAGGTCTTGCAGCACAAAAACTTGGCTGGAAGATAGCCACACCTGTATTTGATGGGGCGAGCGATGACGATATTATCGAGGCGTTAGAACAAGCAAACTATCCTAGAGATGGAAAAATCAGACTTAGAGACGGAAGAACTGGAGAAAGGTTTGATAATCCTGTAACTGTAGGAGTTATGTATATGCTTAAACTACACCATATTGTTGATGAAAAGATCCATGCTCGTGCAACTGGACCTTATTCCTTAGTAACACAACAACCTCTTGGTGGTAAAGCTCAATTTGGTGGACAAAGATTTGGTGAGATGGAAGTTTGGGCTTTAGAAGCTTATGGGGCAAGTCATACCCTTCAAGAGATGTTGACTGTAAAATCAGATGATATTAGTGGTAGAGTTAAAACTTACGAAGCGATAGTTAAAGGTGAAAATGTTCCTGAACCAGGAATTCCAGAATCTTTCAAAGTTTTAATAAAAGAACTTCAATCTATTTGTTTAGATATTAAACTTTTAGATGAAAATAGTGAAGAAATTAGACTAAAAGAAACTGATGATGAAATACTAGAAAGCGATGGACTTGTTAAATAGTCATATGAAGGATAAGAGCAGAGAAAGAAAGGAGAATGCTCCTTGGCAGAATTAGATACTTTTGATTCGATACAAATTGGACTTGCGTCCCCAGAAAAAATTAGGGAATGGTCTAAAGGAGAGGTTAAAAAACCTGAAACTATTAATTACAGAACTTTAAAACCTGAAAAAGAAGGTTTATTTTGCGAGAAAATTTTCGGGCCTGTAAAGGATTGGGAATGTAACTGTGGTAAATATAAAAGAATTAGATATAAAGGTGTAGTTTGTGAGAAGTGTGGTGTAGAAGTTACTAAGTCTAAAGTTAGACGTGAAAGAATGGGCCATATTGAACTTGCAGCTCCTGTTTCTCATATTTGGTATTTTAAAGGAATACCTTCAAGAATGGGCTTACTATTAGATATGAGCCCAAGAGAACTTGAAAAAGTCCTTTACTTTGCTTCATATGTAGTAACAGATCCTGGAGATACTGATTTATTTAAAATGCAAATCCTTAGTGAATTTGAATATTATGAAGCTAGAGAAGAATTTGGAGATGCATTTACAGCTGGTATGGGCGCAGAAACAATCAAGGAAATGCTTAAGGCTATTGATTTAGACCTAGAAGCTGCTCGTCTTATGGAAGAACTTGAGGGCGCTAAAGGACAAAAAAGAACTAGGATAACTAGAAGGCTTGAAGTTGTTGAAGCATTTAGACAATCCAAGAATAGACCTGA
>CAYSPO010000037.1:0-13094 GCA_964432945.1 uncultured Peptoniphilaceae bacterium | reverse complement strand
CCTGGTGTATCTACGTGTGCGTAGTGTCTTATTTCTGTTTCATACTCTACGTGAGAAGCAGAAATTGTGATTCCTCTTTCTCTTTCTTCTGGAGCCTTATCGATATTTTCGTAAGATACTCCTTCACCTGAACCAAATCTTTCGTTTAGTACGTAAGTGATTGCTGCTGTTGTTGTTGTCTTACCATGGTCAACGTGACCGATTGTTCCAATGTTTACATGAGGTTTACTTCTATCAAATTGTTCTTTTCCCATTTTTTCCTCCTAAATATTGAAATTAATCAAATGTTTTATTGTATTTTACCTATGTACTGCTCATTATATCATCTTTTATTTAATATTTCATCATCTTTGGTTAATATTGGCTTATTATTAAAATTAGTACTAAGCCAGCTATTTTCTCATAGCTTGACAATATAATAATAAATATGTATAATCTTGGTCATAACAATAAGCCCTCTTGGCACAGTAGGTAGCGCGCTTCCATGGTAAGGAAGAGGTCGCCGGTTCGATTCCGGCAGTGGGCTCCATTTAAAACCTCTAGACATAAAAGTCTAGAGGTTTTTTCTTTGCTTTTCATTAATATTTATTTTTAGTAAAGATATTCTCTATAGTTAAAATCAAAAAAAGAAAAACAAGTGATGATTTTACTACTTGTTTTTCTTTAAGCTCTTTATATACTCATCTAATTTCGCAAGATTTTCTTCATCTAAGGTTACTAAGTTTTGGTGTATTTCTTTTTTTAACCTACTACCAATCCTAGAATTTTTTTCCTGTTGGTCGAGTATCATTTGCTTTAATTCTGAAGCTGAAACTCTAGTAGCTCCTCTTCCTAAAATAATTCTTTGAATCATAGCATCTGAACTTGCAACTTTTATTTCGCTCTGCCTACTTTTTCTACCTATCCTATCAATTAAACGCTCTATGTATTTATCTGCTGTTTCATTTTCTTGGGTAAAAATTACTTCTATACCCTTTCTTTCAAGGTAAGTCCTCGATCCTTTTGGTTCATATGCATCAAAAACCAAATGGACTCTTACTCCACTAGACTTGGAGTATTCGGCTAGTGTATCCATAAGAGATTTCCTAGCTGTTTCCAAGTCTATGGTCATAAGATTAGTTAACTCTGGCCAGTCATGAAGAATATTATAGCCATCTACTATTAGATAGGCACTTTTAGCCATTTTGCCTCAATACCTCATAGATTAATATTGATGCTGCGTTTGATGCATTAAGAGACTCCACCTTGCCATACATAGGTATTTTAATAAGAACATCACAATTCTCTTTTACAAGTCTTGTTATTCCTTTACCTTCACTTCCTATTACTAGCCCAACGCCACCCTTCAGGTTGGCATCAGTATATACAGTATCAGATTCTCCATCTGCTCCATATATCCAAATGTTATGCTCTTTCATCTCATTTATAGCTCTAGTAATATTCGTAACTTCAATTACTTTTATATGAAAAGTAGCTCCAGCTGAAGATCTATGGACAGTATTAGTAATGCCAGAAGACCTTCGATTTTGAATTATAACTCCATCAAAACCAGCTCCTTCTGCTGTTCTGATAATTGCTCCTACATTATGCGGATCTTCTATTTCATCTAAAATTACAAATTTATTCGCTCCAGATTCTAATACATCTTTTAGATTATAGGTTTGGTATTGATTAATCTCAGCGATAATTCCTTGATGTAAATCAGTTACCATCTCATCTAAATCTTCTTTAGGAACTCTTTGTATTGGTATTTCTTTTTCTTCTATTTCTTTGACAATTTCAAGGATTTGCCCATGAAGTTTGCCGTCAGAAAGATATACTTTGTTTATCTTATTATCTGATTTCAAAAGTTCTTTAACTACATTTCTTCCAGAAACAAGTTCCATATTAGTCCCTTCTCTTCCAAACTACACCTGATCTTGTATCTTCTAACTCTATTTTTTCAGCTAAAAGTTTATCTCTTATTTCATCAGCTCTTTGAAAATCTTTATTTTTTCTTGCTTCTTGTCTTTCTTGGATTAAATCCTCAATCCAGTCATCGACATTTTCCATATTCCTATACAAAAGCCCCAGAACTTCTGTTAGCTTGGTAAATGTATCTTTCGCATAACTTACGGTTTCAAGGGAAGTGTTTTCACCTATACTTGTATTTATCAGGCTAACTAAATCAAATACATGAGAAATTGCATCAGCTGTATTTAAATCATCATCCATTGCTCTTACAAATAAGCTTTCTTGAATATCTATCTTTTCTTTTATTTCTTGGTCTAATTCCCCTGAAGGATTTTCCATTAATCTATTTAATTTAAGCTTTGCATTATATAGCCTATCAAGAGCATTTTTTGTGTGATCCATAACTTCTTCGCTAAAGTTAATTGGATTTCTATAATGAGCAGATAAAAGCCAAAGTCTTATTATTTCCCTGTCGTATTTTTCTGCAACTTCCCTTACTAAAAAGAAATTACCTATAGACTTACTCATCTTTTCATTATCTACATTAATCATTCCATTATGCATCCAGTATTTAGCAAAAGTTTTTCCAGTAAGCGTTTCCGATTGAGCAATCTCATTTTCATGATGAGGAAACTGTAAATCTTCACCCCCTGCATGAATATCGATAGTATCACCAAGAATTGATTTTGCCATAGCTGAGCATTCTATATGCCAGCCAGGTCTACCTTTGCCCCATGGACTTTCCCACGCAGGTTCCCATGATTGTTTTTGTTTTTTCCAAAGAGCGAAGTCTAACGGATTTTCTTTTTCATCAGACTTATCTACCCTAGCTCCTGATTTAAGATCTTCGATATTCTTTTTAGAAAGAATTCCATAATCTTTAGCTTTATCTATATCGAAATAGACATTTCCATTTACATTATAAGCAGCTCCTTTTTCTTCCAAATCAGATATAAAATCAATCATTTCTTGGATAAAATCAGTAGCTCTTGGGTGGATAGTTTTTTCTTCTAAAATATTTAGGCCAGTAGTATCTTCTAAATATGCCTTAATATATTTATCAGTTATTTCCGTATACTCCACACCTTCTTCTTTAGCCTTATTAATGATTTTATCATCAATATCAGTAAAGTTGGAAACATAAGAAACATCATAACCTTTATAGATTAAGTATCTTCTTAACGTGTCAAAGACAACTATCGGTCTTGCATTACCTATATGAATGTAATTATAAACTGTAGGTCCACATACATAAATTTTAGCAACATTTTCTTCTAGGGTTTTAAATTCTTCTTTTTGTCTTGTAAGTGTGTTATATACTTTCATGACTAACCCCCATTTATAGATATTTTTCTATTCTATTTAGAATCTCATCTTTACCTAGTAGTTCAATAACATTATTTAATTCAGGTCCATGAACATTTCCTGTAAGCATTGCTCTTGTTGGCATATATAAATCCTTGCCTTTAATACCAGTTTCTTTTTGAATTCTCTTCATAATCGTACTTGCAAATTCACTATCCACTTCGTCAATTTCATCTAAGGCATTTTTGAATGCTCCTGCTAATTGGCTAACGTGGTCTTTACCAGCAAATTCTTTTGCATCTTCTTCTGTTATAACTAAATCATCAGTAAAAATGAAATCTACAGATTCGCTAATATCTTTAACTCTGTCAACACTTTCTTGGAAAGTTTGAGCTAATAATAATAGTTTATCTTCAGGATAATCTTCGGTGATTAAACCGTCTTGGATTAAAATAGGTTTAATCATTTCAGCAAATTCTTCAGTAGAGAAATTTCTGATATGGTGAGCATTTACCCAGTCTAATTTTTCCCTATCAAAAATTCCACCTGTTTTAGACACTCTATCAAAAGAAAATTCATCTACAAGCTCATCTAAACTGAAGATTTCTTTATTAGTTTCAGGAGACCATCCCACTAAAGCAAGATAATTTACAAGCCCAGAAGCCAAATATCCTTGGTCAATGAAATCTCCAACAGCTACATCATCATTTCTCTTGGAAAGTTTTTTTCTGTTTTTATTAAGAACTGTTGGTAGGTGAATAAACTCTGGTTGCTCCCATCCAAAGAACTTATAAAGTAAAACGTGTTTCGGAGTAGAAGGTATCCATTCATCTCCTCTAACAATATGAGTAATTCCCATTAAATGATCGTCTATAACTACTGCAAAATGATAAGTTGGGAAACCGTCTGATTTAATAAGAACTTGGTCATCCATATCTGCTGTATTGATAACAATCTTTCCTTTAACACCATCTTCAAACTCAACATCAGTATTATGAGGAAGCTTCATTCTTATAACATATTTTTCTCCAGCTGCAACTCTTTTTCTAGCTTCTTCTAGTGGAATTCCTCTACAAAATCCATCATATCTCGGAATTAAACCATCAGCTTTTTGTTGCTCTCTAACAGTTTCAAGTCTTTCAGATGAGCAAAAGCAATAATAAGCCTTATCTTCTTCAAGAAGTTGGTCTATGTACTTATTGTAAATATCTTGTTTTACCCTATCTGATTGAATATAAGGACCATATTCACCTTTTTCGTAAATATTTCCATTTTCATCTAGAAAAACTCCTTCGTCGTGGCTAATTCCTGCCCACTCAAGATTTTCTAAAAGAGTTTCAATAGCTCCATCAACTATTCTTGTTCTATCTGTGTCTTCTATTCTTAATATAAAAGAACCACCATGTTTTTTTGCATATAAATAATTATAAAGTGCAGTCCTAAGGCCTCCTATATGAAGAAAGCCTGTAGGGCTAGGTGCAAATCTTAATCTAACTTCTGACATTTATCCTCCTATTACTGAACCAGTAGGTCTTGCTCAAGTTCAGTTCTTTTATTTTTATCTATTATATATTCAACAAGTTCTAAAGCAAAATTCATAGCTGTAGATGGGCCTTTTGATGTAATTATATTATCATCGATAACAACATCATCGTTAATAATCTCAGCTGATAATTTTTCCTCTAACCCTGGATATGAAGTAGCCTTTCTAGATTCAAGTACTCCCGCTTTTTCTAATACCAGTGGTCCTGCACAAATTGCAGCTACTAACTTTTTATCTTCATTGGCATTTCTTATTAAGTCGAGAACTTTTTGATTCTTAGAAAGATTTTCTACCCCTTCCATTCCGCCAGGTACTATTAAGGAACTATAATCAAGTTTATTTTCTTCAAACTCCTCTAGGGTATAGTCGGCAACTACTTCTATCTCATGAGCACCAACACTTGCATGGAAATCATTTATTGTAAGCATATTAACATCAAGATTAGCTCTTTTTAATATGTCTACAACAGTAATAGTTTCTATTTCTTCAAAGCCATCTGCCATCAAAACAAAAATTTTCATAATTATCCCCCTATTTCAAAGTCATTTTCTTTTAAAAAACTCCAAATATACTTAATCGATTGAACTCCTAAAATATAAGATACTTCTGGCCTCATTCTGTTGAAATCACGCCTACTTATTATATTATACCAAAGTAGTGGGTCATCGTCATAGGCTGTACGTATTTTATTTGATTTCTTTCTAAATTCATACTTTCTATATAAGTCTGGGAATTTGAGACTAAACTTATCCATAAGGTCTAATTCAGTTTTATGTCTAACTGGATAAGGATCACATCCTAAATAATCTAGTAAATCTTGATTATATGTTTTATCATACATATTCTGAAGAATTCCTTGATATCTCATTTTGTGAGGAACTTTCGACCAAAAATCTGTTATCTTCTTTTGGATTTGAACATTTCTCCACCTATAACCAAACATTTCGTACATACGCCTTGAATTAGAACTATGTTTGCCAACTCTTTCTTTCCAGTATGCATACTTAAATTTCCAGACAACAGATTTTTTTTCATAATCTCCATTAGCTAAAGGAAGTCTAAATATATCATTTATATATTGATTTTGCCTTATATAATCTCCTCTTTGCCATTTAACATTTGAAGCAATCTCCCTTAATACTTCTTTATGAAGAATTTTATCTGTTATCTTTTCTTCATGAAGAAACACTCTAGGAAGCATATCGCCTCTTAGAAATCCTGTAAAACATACATTTAATAGAATAGCATCATCAGGAATTATATTTTTAGTTTTTAGAGCTTTTATTGCAAGATATTCCTCAATATTAGGAACAGAATTATATCTTGTAGAATAATTTACATATTTTTTATAATCTTTACCTATCGCCCAAGTAAACCACTCAATTGGTGTATATTCAATCATATGCCAAGGATAACCATAGTATTCAGCAATCTTTCTTCCATGCTCTACATTAGGGTGATCTTTAGCACCATAGGAATATAGTATAACTTTCTTTAGACCAAGCCTTTTTATTCCGTCCATTAATATTCTTTCCCACCAACCATTTTTTATGGGAACTACAATAGTTTGATCTTGAAGATGCCCCAAACTTTCTTCTATTGCTTCATCATAAGTTGCTTTCATTTCCTTCAGAAGCTCCTCTGGGCTAGAATCTGAGGCATTATAAGGATCAAAGTCGATATATTCTACAATCTCAAGCTCTTTTGTATTTTTGTCATAGAAAAGAGCCTCACCTGAGCCTAAGGTTTTTATTTCCTTATAAAGAGTTTTATCGCCAAAAGTTGTTCCTGAAATTCTCAATTCCCACATTGCTTGTTCATCTATAGAGTTTGTAGGAAGTATTCTTCTTATAGCATCAGGGGAGTCTGAAATAATAAATTCATCTTTTGTAACCGAATAAAACAAAGGGAATGACCTAGTGTAATCAGAGCAAGCAAAAATGTAGTCTTCAGTTTCCCTACAAGCTGCAAACTCTCCGTTTAATTCACTAAATAAATTCGTATATCGGCTTAAATTTTCATAGCCAAGCATCTTTTCTATTATATCCTCATGGCTAATATTTTCATTATAAAAATATCCTTTTAAATATGTGCTTAATTTTTCATGCCACCTAAAAGCATCATATTTTGATAGTAGTATCATATTATCCCTCTTTTAAGATTTCTTTTAAAAATTGTCCTGTATAAGACTTCTTAACCTTAGCAACTTCTTCCGGAGTTCCTTCCGCTACCAGTTGACCTCCTCCGCTTCCACCTTCAGGACCAAGGTCAATAATATAGTCGCCACTTTTTATTACATCTAGGTTATGCTCAATTACCATAACTGTATTTCCTTCTTCAACAAGCCTATTTAAAACACCTATAAGCCTATGGATATCAGCAGTATGAAGCCCAGTAGTTGGCTCATCTAAAATATAAATTGTCTTACCAGTTGATCTTTTACTTAATTCTGATGCAAGCTTTACTCTTTGTGCTTCGCCCCCAGATAGTTCAGTTGATGACTGACCTAACTTTAAGTATCCAAGACCAACATCATGTAAGGTTTGTAGCTTTGTTTTTATGGATGTATGGTTTTCAAAAAACTCAAGTGCTTCATCGATTGTCATATTAAGGACTTCAGCAATGTTTTTACCCCTATATTTTACTTGCAAAGTTTCACGATTATACCTTTTACCTCCACAAACTTCACAAGGAATATACACATCAGATAAAAAATGCATTTCTACCTTAATAGTACCATCTCCAGAGCAATTTTCACACCTTCCACCTTTAACATTAAAGCTAAATCTTCCTTTATTATATCCTCTCATCTTTGCATCAGGTGTAGATGCGAATAAATCTCTTATGTGATCAAACACCTTTGTATAGGTGGCTGGGTTTGATCGAGGAGTTCGTCCTATCGGTGATTGGTCAATTCTTATTACCTTGTCTAATTGATCTACTCCCAAAATTTCATCATGTTCTCCTGGTCTAACTTTCGATTTGTTCAGCTCTTTAGATAACTGTCTATTTAATATATTATTTACTAAAGAAGATTTACCTGAGCCAGAAACACCTGTAATTACCGTAAAAACTCCAAGAGGAAATTTAACATCTATATTCTTAAGATTATTTTCTCTTGCTCCTTTTACTTCTATCCATTTATCACTAGTTCTTCTCTCTTTAGGAATTTCTATTTTCTTTCTGCCTGATAAATATTGTCCAGTTATTGAATCTTTAGATTTTAAAATTTGCTTATAAGTTCCTTGGAATATTAATTCTCCTCCATTAATTCCTGCCCCTGGTCCAATATCTATTATCTGATCAGCCTCTTTCATAGTAGCTTCATCATGTTCTACTATAATTACCGAGTTACCTAATTCAGTTAAGTTTCTTAAAGATTTGATAAGTTTTTCGTTATCTCTTGAGTGAAGACCTATACTAGGCTCATCCATAACATAAATAACGCCAACTAAACCAGATCCTATCTGACTTGCCAATCTTATTCTCTGAGCTTCTCCACCAGAAAGAGTACCTGCCATTCTAGAAAGAGTTAAATAACTTAGACCTACTTCCACTAAAAAACTAAGTCTTGCCTTAATTTCCTTTAAAACTTCAGATGCAACTTCCATTTCATTTTTAGTAAACTCTAGTTTATTAAACCATTCAAGGCATTTATCAACTGACATATTTGTTACTTCAGCAATATTTAAATCATTAATTTTAACTGATAATACTTCTGGGCTCAGCCTATCTCCATGGCAATGAGAGCAAGTTTTTTCTATCATATACTCTCCAAGCCTATCTTTATGCTGGCTACTCTCGCTTTGATAATATCTTCTTCTTATATTATTTATAGCACCTTCCCATTTACCTTTAACCAACTTATCTTCAGAAAACATTGACTTAAATACAAACTTAACATCATACTTTGTTCCATAAAGAAGATCATCTATCAATTCTTTTGAGGCATTTTCTATAGGCTCATCCATAGAAAACTTATGGTGTTTTGCTACACTTTCAATGTATTGATAGTAATACGTTCCTTTTTTAGCGGTATTATAAGGAGCTAAAGCTCCTTCATTCAAGCTAAGCTTTTTATCTGGAATCATTGAATCTTCATCTACCTCTAAATGAAATCCAATACCATCACAAAATTTACACATACCATAAGGACTATTAAAAGAGAAGGATCTTGGCTCAATTTCTTCTAGTTGAATATGGCCATCAGGACAAGATAAACTCTCGCTATATGACTTGATTTCGCCATCAACGTCAACTCTTAATATTCCCTCACTTAATTCTAAAGCAGTTTCAATAGAGTCAGTTAACCTAGATTCTATTCCTTCTTTTAGAACTAACCTATCAACCACAATATCTATATCGTGAGCTTTATTTTTATCTAAATTCACATCTTCAAATAAATCATATTCTATATCATCAGCGATTATTCTGTTAAATCCCTGCCTTTTGATATTTTCAATTAATTTTACGTGAGCACCCTTTTTTCCCCTAACTATAGGTGAAAGTATCTTTAATCTAGATTTTTCAGGATTTTTATAAATATCATCAACCATTTGATCAACTGTTTGAGATGATATTCTTTTACCACATACTGGGCAGTATGCTTTTCCAACCCTTGCAAAAAGTAACCTTAAATAATCATATATTTCTGTTACTGTTCCTACTGTTGATCTTGGATTATTGCTTGTAGTTTTTTGATCGATAGAGATTGACGGAGAAAGACCTTCTATATAATCCACATCAGGTTTATCCATCTGACCTAGAAATTGTCTAGCATAAGAAGATAAAGATTCAACATATCTTCTTTGCCCTTCTGCATATATTGTATTAAAAGCAAGAGAAGACTTCCCTGATCCAGACAAGCCCGTTATTACCACCATTTTTTCTCTAGGTATTTTAAGGTCAATGGACTTTAAGTTGTTTTCTCTTGCTCCTTTTATAACTATTTTTTCTAAACTCATTATTTTATCTCACTTTTTAGTCTTCTTAATTCGTCTCTCAAATTCGCCGCCCTTTCAAATTCTAGGAGTTCAGCCGCTTTATACATTTCTTCCTCTAGATTTATTATAAGTTTATTTATATCTTCTGGTTTGAACTCTTTTATTTTATAATCTGCTTCATCTTCCGCAGCTACTGTTGCTTCGATAACACCTCTTACATCCTTAACAATTGATGTAGGCGTTATTCCATGTTTTTTATTATATGCCATCTGAATTTCTCTTCTTCTAGTAGTTTCATCGATAGTTCTTTGCATAGAACCAGTAATCCTATCTGCATAAAAGAACACATGACCTTCTGAGTTTCTTGCTGCTCTTCCTACTGTTTGTATTAAAGAAGTATCAGATCTTAAAAATCCTTCTTTATCTGCATCTAAAATTCCTATAAAGGAGACCTCTGGAATATCGAGCCCCTCTCTAAGCAAGTTAATTCCAACTAAAACATCATACTTACCTAACCTTAAATCTCTAATTATTTCCATTCTTTCAATAGTATCTATATCAGAATGCATATAGGTAACCTTAACTCCTACATCTTTGAGGTATGAAGTAAGATCTTCAGACATTCTTTTGGTAAGAGTAGTTATAAGGCTTCTCTCACCTTTCTTTGTTGTCTTATCTATTTCTTCAAGCAAATCATCTATTTGATTTTCAACAGGTTTTATTGTTATAACCGGATCAAGTAAACCTGTTGGTCTAATTATTTGTTCAACCATTTCTTCATTAGTTTTCTCTAGTTCATAAGGACCAGGAGTGGCAGATACATAGACTACTTGATTCATCATATTCTCAAATTCTTCAAACTTCATCGGTCTATTATCCAAAGCTGAAGGAAGCCTAAAGCCATAGTCAACAAGGTTTTGCTTTCTTGCCCTATCTCCATTATACATAGCCCTAATTTGAGGAACAGTTGCATGAGATTCATCAATAATAGTTAAAAAATCCTTTGGAAAATAATCTATTAAAGTGTAAGGTTTACTTCCTGGTGCTCTTTGACTCATATGTCTGGAATAGTTTTCAATTCCAGTACAAAAGCCCATTTCCTTTAGCATTTCCATATCGTAAAGTGTTCTTTGTTCAAGTCTTTGAGCCTCTAACAATTTATTATTATCTCTAAAATATTTAAGTCTATCTTCTAATTCTAAGGCAATGGTTTCTAATGCCCTATCTATCTTTTCCGGAGTAGTTGCATAGTGAGACGCTGGAAATATAGAAATATGATTTCTATAACCAATAACTTCTCCAGTTAGAGTATCTATTTCAATAATTCTTTCAACTTCATCTCCAAAAAACTCTACTCTTACAGCATTTTGATCAGAAGAAGCTGGGAAAACATCTAAACTATCTCCCCTAACTCTAAAAGTTCCTCTTTGAAAATCTATATCATTTCTAACAAATTGTATTCCTATTAGTTCTTTCATTACCTCATCTCTATCTTTTATCATACCTGGTCTGATAGAAACCATAAGATTTTCGTAATCTACTGGGTCTCCTAAACC
Organism: uncultured Peptoniphilaceae bacterium; assembly: GCA_964432945.1. GTDB lineage: Bacteria > Bacillota > Clostridia > Tissierellales > Peptoniphilaceae > CAYSPO01. Next base: position 1,794 of record CAYSPO010000037.1, on the reverse strand, counting down.
ATAGATACAAGAAACAGAGGCAACTATTATTACATCTCTTCTTTCAAATAAAGCTGCCGTAGCAGAGTGCCTTAATTTATCTATCTCATCATTAATTGACGAGTCTTTTTCAATATAAGTGTCAGAGGCTGGCACATAGGCTTCTGGTTGGTAATAGTCATAATAAGAAACGAAATACTCTACAGCAGAATCAGGAAAAAAATCTCTAAATTCTGAAGCTAATTGGTAGGCAAGTGTTTTATTATGAGCTATAACAAGTGTCGGTTTTTGAACTTTCTCTATAACATTTGCCATTGTAAAAGTTTTACCTGAACCTGTTACCCCTTTTAGTATACTATCTCTCTCACCCATCATTATTCTATTGGAAATAGCCTCAATTGCTTGAGGCTGATCTCCTGTTGGCTTAAACTTCGATTTTAAAACGAACTTATCCATCTACATCATCTTTCAATTATTTTTTTAAGACTTCTATTGCTTCCTGCAATTGATTATCTTCTTCTATAAATTCCAACCCTATTCCTTCAACATCTTCATTTAATTTTACTTCTATATCAGGTGTTACCCCTTTTTCATGGATTTTATTCCCTTCTGGAGTATAATATTCAGAAACGGTTAATTTATACCCACCATCTTCTAGAGGATATATTTTTTGAACAATACCTTTACCAAATGTTTGTTCACCTATTATTTTTGCTCTTCCATAGTCCTGTAATGCACCTGAAAGAATTTCAGAAGCAGAAGCCGATCCCTTATTAACAAGAACCACTAAAGGAATGTCAACTAGTGCCTCATCTGAGAACTTAACTTCTTTCTTTCCGTGTTTATCCACAGTTGAAACTATTGCTCCTTTTGGAAGTAATAGATCTGATATTTCTACAACAGATGATAAAAGACCACCAGGATTATTTCTCAAATCAATAACTGCACCTTTATAATATGACTTTGCATTATTTATAGCTTTCTTAAAGTCTTCTGCAGTATGTTCATCAAAAGAGGAAATTTGGATATAATAATAATCATCATCTATTGCTTGTTCTCTAACTGATTCTACTCTTATTATTTCTCTGACAATTTCTTTTTCGATATCCTCAAAACCATCTTCTGTTTCTCTTCTAATAACTAATTTTACCTTTGTTCCAGGCTCACCCTTCATCTGGGTAACTGCTTCTTCTAAATCACTACCAAAATAAATCTTATCGTTTATAGCAATTATTTTATCTCCTGATTGTATTCCAGCATTATCTCCAGGAGTTCCATCGATAGGAGATACAACAGTTATAAATTCACTAGCCTGAGCTGTAACAACTATCCCTATTCCACCAAATTCGCCTTGGTTTTCTTCCATTAATTTTTCAAATTCATCACTTGTATAATATACAGAGTAAGGGTCATCTAAAGCTTCAAATATACCTTTATATATACCTTGTTCTATCTTATCTTCGTCGACATCATAAAGAAAATCTTTTCCAATAGATTCTTCTAAATATTCTATCTTTTCAATTTTTTCCCTATCTTTTTTATATTGCTCATATTCTTCACCAGTAAGAGTGACCGATTGACTTGGGCTACTACATGCTACTAAAGCAGCTGATAATAATGTTATTAATAAAAATCTTGCTCTTTTCATATTTTCACCTCTACCCTCAATTATAAACGGCTTAAGTACTTCTTTCAATTATATTAGTATTTTAGTGAATTAATACATTAAAAATCTAACAAAGAAAAAGCCTATAATACATAGTATTATAGGCTTTAATATTTAATTTCCTGAAATAATCCAAGCTGATTTCATTG
>CAYSPO010000036.1:0-13478 GCA_964432945.1 uncultured Peptoniphilaceae bacterium | reverse complement strand
AAGAAAATCCAGATATAATAGCGATAACTGGAGATTTAATTGACTCTAATCGCACAGATATTCCAAGGGCCTTGGATTTTATAGATAGGATAGAAAATACCTGTCCTATATATTATATTCCAGGAAACCATGAAGGTAGATGTTCAAAGTATCCCAAGCTTAGAGAATCCTTAACTGAAAGAGATGTCATAGTATTAGAAGACAGATGTGAAATAATTAATTCACCTATTGGGAGAATTAATATCTGTGGATTTATAGATCCTGAATTTTACAGATTTTCAAACTCTAATAAAACTACAACTCCTTTTAGATTAGATAAAATAAAAACCAGTCAGAGATTTAAGTTACTCTTAGCCCATAGACCTGATTTATTTTCTTTTTACGAAAAGAAAGGATTTGATTTAATTCTTAGTGGACATGCTCATGGTGGACAGATAAGATTACCTTTTATAGGTGGTCTATTCTCTCCTAATCAAGGATTTTTTCCGAAATTCACAAAAGGAATTTATACAAAGAATGAAAGCAAAATGCTGATAAGTAGAGGACTAGGCAACAGTATTTTTCCTATTCGCTTTGGTAATAAACCTGAACTAGTTATTATAAACTTATCTAAAGAAAAGAATTAATTATAATCAAAGCTTATATATTACGATAAATTAACAAATGTTTTTTTGTAATATTAAATTAATAATGAAGACCTTGAAATAACCTACTTTTGTAGGTTATTTTGTTTTTTTATTAGAAGCCTTATCAATATTTAATTGGATAAAAAATAAACAAAACTTTTAAAAATCATCATAAGCAAAAGGTATTAGATATTAAAAGCATTGACAAGTCTTATGAAAACGTTTAATATTGAGATAAATAATCATGATTATAAATTACTCGCATTATATTAATTCAAAAACGTATAGGAGGTCACCATGAAAAAATTAGAAATAGGAAATTTCTATGTTAAAGATGTAGTCTTTGGTGATACGACATCTTTTAAGGATTCTGTTCTTACTATTAATAAGGAAGAGGCAGAAGCATTTATCTTACAAGATGAAAATATCACAGGTGTTGAAATCAAAATCGCTAAACCAGGAGAGAGAAAAAGAATCGTTCCAATTAAAGAAGCAGCTGAACCAAGAATTAGACCAGACGGAAGGTCAGTTTTCCCAGGAGTTACAGGAGAAGTTGTTTCTGCAGGAGAAGGAGTTATCCATGCCCTAAAAGGTGTAAGTGTTTTAGGCGTTGGTAGACATTGGGGTTCTTTTGGCGATGGGCTTGTAGATATGTTTGGCGAAGGTCAAAAATATACTTACTTTGGAAGTTTAATTAATATCTGTATAGTAGCTGAAACTAATGAAATAAAAGAGCAAAGAGAACAACAAAAGAAGAATACAGCAATAAGACTTGCTACTCATAAGTTTGCTGAATACTTAGGACAAACGGTTGTCCAAGAGGAACCAGAAGATATAGAAACTTTTGAGTTTGAAGCTCTTAATAAAAGATCAGAAGAAGTGAAAGCACTTCCAAGTGTTGTTTTAGTAATGCAACCTCAATCTCAAATGGAAGAAATGGGATACAACGACTTATTATATGGATGGGATATGAACCACTTTATTCCAACATTTATGAATCCAAATGAAGTTTTAGACGGAGCTATCATATCTGGTTCCTTTATGCCTTCATCATCAAAATGGGCAACTTATGATATGCAAAACTTCCCAACTATTAAAGAACTTTATGCAGAACATGGTAAGTCAATTAACTTCCTTGGAGTAATAATGTCTAACCTAAATGTTGCCTTAGAGCAAAAAGAAAGATCAATTCTTTTTGTAGTAAATATTGCCAAAGCACTTGGTGCAGATGGAGCAGTAGTTACAGAAGAAGGATATGGTAACCCAGATGTTGACTATACTAATCAAATTGTAGCTTTAGAAAACGCAGGAATTAAAACTGTTGGTATTTCAAACGAAGCTACTGGTAGAGATGGAGCAAGCCAGCCGCTTGTAGTATTAAGTGACAAAGCAGATGCTTTAGTATCAACAGGAAATGTATCCGAACTTATTGAACTTGAACCAGCTGATGAAGTAATAGGTGAACTTGAAGCTCTTGCTAGAGATGGTTTATCTGGCGGATGGGCTGGAGATGAAATCTTAGGACCTTCAGTTAGAGAAGATGGGTCAGTGATCATGGAAAACAATGCAATGTTCTGTGGTGACCAAATCGCTGGTTGGTCAGTAAAGACTATGAAAGATTTTTAGGGGTGACTAAAATGAAAAAAGTTATACATTACATTAATCAATTTTTCGCTGGTGAAGGTGGGGAAGATACAGCCCACATGGGACCAAAATTAGTTGAAGGTGTAGTTGGACCTGGTAGAGCTTTTCAAGGCAATTTAGAAGGTGGAGAAATAACTCACACAATCATTTGCGGGGACAACTATCTTGGTGAGAAAAAAGAAGAAGCAGTTGAAGAAATTATGGATTTAATTAAAGACTTAGACTTCGACTTATTTATAGCAGGACCTGCTTTCAATGCTGGTAGATATGGAGTAGCTTGTGGTATGGTTGGTACAGCTATTCAAGAGAAATTCAATGTACCAGCATTAACATCTATGAATGAAGAAAACCCTGGAGTTGAAATGTTTAAGAAAAATCTTAGAATTTTCAAGGGTGAAAGATCTGCAGCAGGTATGAAGCATGATGTTAGTTTAATTACAAACCACGCTAATAAAATATTTAGAGGCGAAGAAGTAGGATCAGCAGATGTTGACTCTTATTTCCCAAGAGGAATTAGACACCAAGTTTGGCTAGACGAGCCAGTTCCAGCAGCAGTTCGTGGAGTTAAAATGCTTATCGCTAAACTAAATGGAGAAGATTATCAAACAGAACTTGTAATCGAGCCTAAAGAGGTTGTAGCTCCAGGTAAAGCTATTAAAGATTTATCTAAAGCTAAGATAGCAATTGTAACTTCAGGTGGTATCGTTCCAGTTGATAATCCTGATGGTATTCAATCTGCTTCAGCTACTAGATGGGGAAGATATGATGTTTCTGATATGGATAGACTTGAATCAGGAGTATTCAAAACTATTCATGCAGGATTTGACCCAGCTGCAGCAAACGCAGATCCAAATGTTATCGTACCATTAGACGTAATGAGACAACTTGAAGAAGAAGGTGTTATCGGTGAACTACACCAATACTTTTATTCAACAGTTGGAACTGGTACAACACAAGCCGAAGCAGCTAGAATGGGTAAAGAAATATTAGCAAAACTTGAAGAAGATGGCGTTGACGGAGCTATAATGATTTCCACCTGAGGTACTTGTACACGTTGCGGTGCAACAATGCTTAGAGAAATTGAAAGATCTGGTATGCCAATAGTTATGCTTTGTAACCTAGTTCCTGTTGCTCAAACAGTAGGTACTAATAGGATTGTTCCAACAATCTCTATTCCTTATCCATTAGGAAACCCAGCAGATAGCAAGGAAGACCAATATAAATTAAGATATTCAAGAGTTAAAAGAGCTGTTGAAGCCCTTACAGTTGATGTAGAAGAATCAACTATATTTTAGAACAATAGGGGCTTATCTTTAGCCCCTAAAATAAAAGGAGAATTAATATGGAAAATAATAGAAATAAACCTAGTTCAGTATTTATTATCTCCCTTATAGTCACAATCCTGGTTGCAGCTTGGGGTATCCTCTCACCTCAATCTATGGGTAATTCAGCAAGTATAGCTTTTAATTGGCTTACATTAAACTTTTCTTGGTTTTACCTTGCTATTATGTTTGCTTTTATAGTTTTTGTCTTAGCTCTTGCTTTTTCAAAATATGGAGTTGTAAGACTTGGACCTGATGACTCTAAGCCAGAACATACTACTCTCTCATGGTTTGCAATGCTATTTTCAGCAGGTATGGGAGTTGGACTTGTTTTCTGGGGAGCTGCAGAACCTTTAACTCATTTTCTTGGGCCTAATCCGATTTACGGCCTAACACCAGGCTCGCCTGAAGCAGGAGAATTCGCTCTTTTTGCATCATTTATGCATTGGGGACTTCATCCATGGGCAGCTTATGCAGTGGTAGCACTTCCTATGGCTTATATGCAATTTAGAAAAAATAAGCCAGCCTTAGTTTCTAGTGCTTTGATTCCTTTAATTGGAGATGAAGGGGCAAAAGGACCAATTGGTAAATTAGTTGATATTCTTGCAATTTTTGCAACAGTTGCTGGTATCGGGACTTCTTTAGGGCTTGGGGCTATGCAAATAAATTCAGGGTTAAATTATTTATTTGACGTACCTCAAAATGATTTTACAATCCTTATTATTATAGTAGTTGCTACTGTTTTATATGTAGGAACAGCTTTAATAGGTATTGATAAGGGTATTTCGCTAATAGCTGATATAAATATTTATATAGCTGGTGGAATTATGGCAGTATTATTTGTTCTAGGGCCAACTAGGAATATCCTTGAAATGTTAGTAAGCACAATAGGACAATATATATACAGGATTATTCCTGACTCAATGGCCTTATCAGCATGGGGAGACAACTCATGGATCTATGGCTGGAGAGTATTCTATTGGGCTTGGTGGATAGCTTGGGCTCCATTCTCTGGTGCTTTTATAGCTAGAATATCCAAAGGAAGAACTATTAGAGAATTTGTTGCAGGTGTAACAGTAGTTCCTGCCTTAGGTTCATTTATCTGGTTTGCTATTTTTGGAACTATTGGAATTAACCAAGGTGCAGAATTCGCAGTAAAAGCAACAGAAGTAACTGAAAGTGCAATCTTCCATGTACTTGAAACAGTGCCATTTGGTAATGTTTTATCAGTTGTAATAATTATTTTAGTATTTACATTCTTTGTAACATCAGCCAATTCAGGTACTTATGCCTTAGGTATGATGTCAGAGGGTGGAACCCTTAATCCAAGTAAAAAAGCTCTTGGACTTTGGGGAGTTTTAATGGCTGTTGTAGCTTATGGACTTATGTTAGCAGGAGGACTTGAAGTTCTTCAAACTGCATCAATAGTTGCAGCATTCCCATTTGCATTTGTAATGATTTTCTTAATGATAGCCTTTGTTAAGGCTCTAAAAGAAGAAGATATTTAAAAAGTTAAACTACTCTTAATTCACTAGCGGCGCCTAACTCTCCTGGCGCCGTTTTTGCTTATTTATCTATAGAAAACATGAGAAAACATGAATATATTTTTAAAACTAAGGGTATAAGTAAATAAGAATAATATTATAAGTACTCTATAACTAAAAGGAGCTAGCCATGAAAGTAAATCTTTATACTAAACAACATAAAAACTCAATTTATGAATTAGAAAACAAAGGAAGAATGACTAACAAAGAAATATATGTCAGACTTCATATGATGGATATAGCAGACTTTTTTTCTGAAAAATATAATAAATTTGTAGAAATGGCAGAAAAAATAGTACCTAGACCAAAGGGAATAGAATATCCTATTTGGTGTTCAGTTAGTAGAGATAACTGCCTAAGACCAGATGAAAACTCTTTGGTTTATTGTCTAGAAGTTCCTTTTGAAGAAGTTATTTATTTTTCTTCAATTAAATGGGACTATGTGCTTAACAATTTATATATAGGTAAGGATAAAAAAGATGAAATTGCTTTTAATAAAAATTTAGAGAAGTTGGGAATTAAAAGTAAATTTGAAATGATTGATGGAAAGTACAAGGGAATGTTTCCTATAGAAGAAAAAAAGATTAAAGATTCATGGGAGAGAATTTTTGAGCTGGATGAGTTTGATGAATTTAAAGTTCAAGCTAATATTTGGGAAATTAAAGAAGAATGGGTTAAACATATAGTTAAAGATGGAGAAGACCTTTTTGAAATAACAAAGGATATGGGAAATGATTTAGAAAGTCATCTTATTAATCTAAAGTAAAATATTATATTACTATCAAAAAGAACCAGACAAATTATTATCTGGTTCTTTTGTTATAATACTACTATGATGAATAAATATATTAAAGAAGCCTTAATAGAGGCTAATAAAGCATACGAAATAGAAGAAGTTCCCATAGGTGCAGTTATAGTAAAAGATGAAGAAATTATTGGTAGAGGATTTAATCAAGTAGAAAGTCTAAAAGATCCTACAGCTCACGCAGAAATATTAGCTATAAAGGAAGCAACTAAGAAAATAGGAGGCTGGAGATTATCAGGTTGTGAAATGTATGTGACTTTAGAGCCTTGTGCTATGTGTGCAGGAGCAATTGTGCAAGCAAGGCTTGATAAGGTGGTGTACGGGGCAGAAGATTATAAAAAAGGATGTTGCTCTAGTGTCTATGAACTTCTAAGTGAAGAGAAATTTAACCATAGATCTGAAGTAGTATTTATGGAAACAAAAGAATGTTCTGAAATACTTTCTGAGTTTTTTAGAAAACTTCGTTTGAAATAAATTGTAATTTTCAATATTTAATGCTATAATTTATCAATATAAAACGCTAAAGCGTATAAGGGCTAAAGTGATACCGGCCTAAGAACTACAATAAAATATATTATTTATATTTTAAGAAAGGAAATGATGATATGAAAAAATTATTAGCATTATTAATGGCAACAAGTATGTTATTTGCTTGTTCAAACACAACCACTACTGAGAATTCCTCTGGGGATTCAGATACTATAAAAATTGGAGGACTGGCACCCCTCACTGGAGATGTTTCTATTTATGGAACATCAACAACTAATGGAATTAAAATTGCGATTAATGAAATCAATGAAAACGGAGGAATTCTAGGAAAACAAATAGATTTCGAAGTTTTAGATACTAAAGGAGATTCTACTGAGGCAGTTACAGCTTATACAAGACACCTTGATAAGGGAGCTTTTGCTATTATCGGTGAAATAGTTTCAAAATCTGCAGCTGCAGTAGCTGAAGCATCAGTTTCTGATGGTATTCCAGTTATTACACCAACAGGAACTATGCCAAGTATTACCCCAGGAAAAGATAATGTATTTAGACAATGTTTTACTGACTCTTATCAAGGAGAAGTCCTTGCAAGATATGTTGCCAATGAACTTGGTGCAAAAACAGTTGGGGTTGTTTTCAATACATCAGATGACTATTCTTCAGGGGTTAAAGATGCTTTTGTAGAAGAAGCTAAGGCAATTGGAATTGAAATAGTAGGTGAAGAAGGTTACGGAGGTCAAGATACAGACTTTAAACCACAATTAACAAAAATGGTTTCAAGTAATCCTGATGTGTTACTTATTCCTGATTACTACAAAAATGTTGCTTTAATTGCATCTCAAGCTAGAGAAGTTGGACTTAACTCTATATTTGTGGGACCTGATGGTTGGGATGGTGTTCTTTCATCAATTGATGATTCCAATAAGGAAGCTGTAGAAGGGGCATATTTTTCTAATCACTTCTCTGTTAAAGATACAAAAGAGAATGTAAGTAACTTTGTAAGCAAGTACAAAGATGAATATTCAGAAGAGCCAACAGCATTTTCAGCTTTAGGTTACGACACTGTTTATATGCTAAAACAAGCTATTGAAGAAGTTGGAGAACTAGACCAAGCTAAAGTTAATGAAGCTTTAGAAAAAATTCAGTTTGAAGGAGTAACTGGAAAACTTGAATTTGATGAAAACCATGATCCACTTAAAGAAATTACTATAATGACTATTAAAGATGGTAATTATGAATTTGAGACAACAACTAAGTAAGATTATTAACAGCAGGAACCTTCGGGTTCCTGTATTTTAAAAAGTAAAGGAAGAAATAATGGAATTTATACTACAATTAATAAATGGAATATCGTTAGGTAGTATCTACGCTCTTGTTTCCTTGGGATATACAATGGTATATGGAATTGCTAAGTTAATCAACTTTGCCCACGGAGATATCATAATGGTTGGAGCATATACTTCTTTAATGTTTATTCCTATCTTTCAAGGACTAGGCCTTCCAATATGGTTAACTGTATTACCAGCAATTATTATGTGTATAATAATAGGCTTAGCTATGGAAAGATTTGCTTATAGACCTTTAAGAAATTCACCAAGAATAACAAACTTAATAACAGCAATCGGGATAAGTTTGCTTTTACAAAACTCAGTTATGAAAATATTTGGGCCTAATTTTAGAGCTTATCCATCATTTATAAACATTCCTCCCTTCAAACTAGGTGGTATAACTGTTGGAGGAAATGTACTTATTACAATTATTATAACTTTAATTTTATCTGTTCTCGTTAATTTGTTTGTAAATAAAACAAAATATGGTAAAGCAATGATAGCAACAAGCGAAAATTATACTGCAGCTAAATTAGTTGGAATTAATATAGATAATACTATAATGATGACTTTTGCTCTTGGAACAGCTTTAGCAGCTATTGCCTCAACTCTTTATGTTTCTATGTATCCTCAAGTATCTCCAACAATGGGTGGGATGCTTGGTATTAAAGCATTCGTTGCAGCAGTTCTAGGGGGGATAGGATCTATACCAGGTGCTATTTTAGGTGGATTTATCTTAGGAATTATAGAAGCAATTACTCGTGCATATCTATCAACAGAGCTTGCTGATGCCATAGTTTTTGGAGTTTTAATAATAGTTTTATTAGTAAAGCCAACGGGTATTTTAGGAAACAATCAAAAGGAGAAGGTGTAATGACAAAATTAAGAAAAGCATCATATGTTTCAATTGTAGTTGTCATGGGCATTTTATTTCTTTTGCTAACTGTACTGAAACAAACTGGTATTTTAAGTAGATACCTTGAAGGTATTTTGATAATGATTTGTATAAATATAATATTAGCAACAAGTCTTAATATAACAGTAGGTTGTATGGGACAAATTAACTTAGGTCATGCTGGTTTTATGTCAGTTGGTGCTTATGCAGCGGCTTTATTTACAAAATCTGCCTTAGTCGAAGGAATACCGGGGTATTTAATATCTATAATAATAGCTGGTGTTGTAGCAGGAATAATAGGTATAATCGTAGGAATTCCAGCTTTAAGGCTAAAGGGTGACTATTTAGCTATTATTACATTGGCATTTGGGGAAATAATTAGAGTATTGATAGAGTATTTCAATTTTACTGGAGGAGCTCAGGGGCTTGTAGGAATTCCTAAGTTTAGTAATCTTTCTCTTATATTTAGTATTACAGTCATATCAGTTGCTATGATGTACTCTATAATGACTTCTAGACATGGTAGGGCAGTTTTAGCTATAAGAGAAGATGAAATAGCAGCAGAAGCCTCTGGAGTTAATACAACTTTCTATAAAACTTTTGCCTTTGCCTTATCAGCTATCTTTGCAGGCATAGCAGGAGCTATTTATGCCCATTACATGGGAGTTATTGGAGCAAGTCAATTTGATTATAATTATTCTGTTTCAATACTTGTAATGGTTGTATTAGGTGGAATGGGATCTTTTACTGGTGCAATTTTATCGGCAGTTGTTCTAACCCTTCTTCCTGAGGCACTAAGAAGTTTTGCTGAATGGAGAATGATTTTATATTCTTTAATATTAATAATAACCATGTTATTTAAGCCGATGGGACTATTAGGAAGAAAAGAATTTCAAATATCTAAAGTTTTGAAAAAATTATTTCCGAGCCTAAGGGAAGACGGGGTGAAGAAAAATGCTTGATATACAAAATTTATCAGTACAATTTGGTGGACTTAAAGCTGTTGATAATTTTAATATGAAAATTTCAAATGGGGAGCTTGTTGGTTTAATTGGTCCTAATGGAGCAGGTAAAACTACAGTTTTTAATTTGATTACAGGTGTTTATGCTCCAAGTGAAGGTTCAATACTACTTCAAGATGCTCTTATAAACAAGGTTAATACTTCAGCTCGCGTAGAGCTAGGATTGGCTAGAACTTTTCAAAATATAAGATTATTTGATTATTTAACAGTTGCAGATAATGTAATTGTAGCTTGCAATCATATGATGAGTTATGGTTTCACCCAAGGAATGTTCAGACTTAATAAATATTGGAAAGAAGAAAAGTTAGTAAGGGAAAGAGCTTTAGAACTTTTAGATTTCTTTGATATGGCAGATTATGCAAATAATCAAGCTAGTTCTTTACCTTATGGGTATCAAAGAAAGCTAGAGATAGTTAGGGCAATGGCAACCAACCCAAAGCTTTTGCTTTTAGATGAACCAGCTGCTGGAATGAACCCAGTAGAAACTGAAGAACTTATGGGAACTATTGCAAAGATTAGAAAAGAATTTGATTTAAGTATTCTTTTAATTGAGCATGATATGAACCTTGTATTAGGGATTTGTGAAAGGCTTATAGTACTTGATAGAGGCGTTAAAATAGCAGAAGGAAACCCCCAAGAAGTAGTAAATGATCCCAAGGTTGTTACTGCTTATTTAGGAGAAGATATAGATGAATAGAATGTTAACAGTTACTAATATAAATGTTTACTATGATAATATCCATGCAGTTAAAGATTTAAGTATAGAAGTAAACAAAGGTGAAATAATTTCTTTAATTGGTGCAAATGGTGCAGGCAAGACAACTATCCTTCAAACTATATCTGGAATACTTAGACCTAAAAGTGGTAGAATTGATTTTTTAGGAGAAGAAATTACAAAAACAAGAGCCCATCTTATAGTTAATAAAGGAATAGCTCAAGTACCTGAAGGAAGGCAAGTTTTCAAAAATTTATCTGTAAGGGATAATCTTATCCTAGGAGGATATTCGACAAGTAACTCGATAGAAAGCCAACGAGAACTTTTAGAAGACTTTTTCAAAACTTTTCCTGTTATGAAGGAAAGAGCAAACCAAAAGGCTGGAACTTTATCAGGAGGAGAACAACAAATGCTTGCTATGGGTAGAGCCATAGCATCAAGACCTAAACTCCTACTTTTAGATGAGCCTTCTATGGGACTTTCTCCTAAATATGTTAAGGAAATTTTTGAGACAATAGTTAAATTAAATAAACAAGGGGTTACAATTTTACTTGTTGAACAAAATGCTAAGATGGCTTTATCAATATCAGATAGATCATATGTTTTAGAAACTGGTAAAATTGTAAAGTCTGGAAATGCCAAAGATTTAGCTAACAATGAATCTATAAAAAAAGCTTATCTTGGTGCATAAATAATAGAAAAAGGGGGAAAGCTAAGCTTTCTTCCTTTTTTTATTTACCATATAAAATCTGTATAGAATAATGAATTGATTTATGCAATATAGTTTAATATAATGAAGCACATAAGAAAAAAATAAAGACAAGGAGGTAAGATATGGAAATACTTATGGGTAATGAAGCCATGGCTCTAGGAGCTATTCATGGTGGAGTTGATGTAGTTACTGGATATCCAGGAACACCATCAACAGAAGTACTTGAATATGTCGCAGAATATAATAAAAATAATGAGGTGTATGTCGAGTGGTCAACTAATGAAAAGGCAGCAGTAGAAGTAGCAGCTGGAGCAGCATATAGTGGTAAAAGAGCTTTAGTAACAATGAAGCAAGTAGGATTAAATGCTTCAGCTGATCCAGTTATGAATCTGGCTTATATTGGAACTAAAGGAGGATTAGTAATTTTAGTAGCAGATGATCCAGGTCCTATTTCATCTCAAACTGAGCAAGATACAAGGGTGTTTGGCAATTACTCTAATATTCCTGTATTGGATCCTTCTTCTCCAAGTGAAGCCTATGAAATGATGGTAGAGGCATTTGAAATCTCAGAAAAATATGAATGCCCAGTGATCATAAGGCCTACAACAAGGGTTTGTCATGGCTCGGAGTCTATAGAAACAAATAAAATTTTAGAAAAGAAAAATTTATATGGATTTGAAAAAGATTCTCGTTGGGTAATTTTTCCTAAGTTATCTTATGAGGTTCATAAGAGTTTCAAAGAGAGAAATAAAGAAATAGGAAGATATTTTTCTAAATCATCTTTTAACGAAAAAATAATAAGAGGCAAAAAAGGAATAATTAGCCAAGGAATTAGCTATCAATACACAAAAGAAGTTTTATCTAGCGTAGAAAGCGACTATTCTTTTCTTAAAATAGGAACAGCTTTTCCTTTTCCAGAAGATTTAGTTGTAGATTTTCTAAAAGAAGTAGATGAGCTTTTAGTAATAGAAGAATTGTCTTCTTATATAGAAGAAGAAATATTAAAGCTAATTGGTCAAAATAAATTAAATGTTGATGTGTTTGGAAAGCTTACCGGCCATATTAGTTTTGCAGGGGAGAATTCTCCTGAAAGTCTCAAAGCATCAATTTGTAATTATTTAGATATAGAGTATAAAAATGAAATTGAAGATATAGAAGTAGATGTTCCTGCAAGACCACCTATTTTATGTGGGGGCTGCCCTCATAGAGGCTCATTTTTTGCAATAAAGGAAGCTATGAAAGATCGTAAAGCCGTATTTACTGGAGATATAGGTTGCTATACCCTTGGGAACGCAAAACCTCTAGAAATGGTGGATACTTGCTTATGTATGGGGGCTGGGGTAACTATTGCTCAAGGAATAAAAAGGGCAGAAAATGATTTTATAAATTTTGCATTTATTGGAGACTCTACTTTTTTTCACTCAGGTATAACTGGAGTCATAAATGCTATTTATAATGAAACAGATATGATACTTGTGGTATTAGATAACGGGACTACTGCTATGACAGGAAAACAGCCTCATCCTGGCACTGGTTTAACTATGATGCAACAGTCCCATAGTCCGATTAAGATACCAGAACTTTTGAAAGGGCTTGGGATAAAAGAAGTTTCAGTTCTAAATCCTTTTGAATTAAAAAATTCAATTGAAGAAATAAAGAGGATAGCTGATTTAGATGGCATAAGAGCAATTATTTTCCAATATCCTTGTATAAAACTTTATAAAAAAGAAAAAGTATATAGGGTTATAGAAGAAAAATGTATCTATTGTAAAAAATGTGTTAATAATTTAGGTTGTCCAGCTCTTATTAAAGGAGAAAATAAAAAAATAAGTATAGATTCAAATCTTTGCTATGGATGCTCAATTTGCCAAGTTGTTTGCCCTACTGGAGCGATAGTGGAGGTGGAAAATGTTTAATATATTATTAGTAGGAGTTGGAGGGCAAGGGACTATTCTTGCATCAAAAATTCTTCAGAAACTTTTCTTAAATAAAGGTTATTATATTAAATCTACTGAAACTATAGGAATGGCACAGATGGGAGGTTCTGTAACTTCTCATATTAGAATTGGCGATGATATATATTCACCATTTGTTCCCGAAAAGTCAGCTGATATAATCTTTGCCTTTGAGCCAGGAGAAGGAGCAAGAAATATAAAATTTGCTAATAAAGATACAAAAGTAATAGTAAACACTCAAGCTATTAAACCGATAACAGATACTCTAGCAAAAAAAGATTATGAAATTGAAAGTTCCTTAAAAATTCTAGAAGAAAATACCAAGTGCTATAAATGTAATTTTTCCGACTTCTTTGAAAAACTAGGAACAAATAAAGTATTAAATATTGCTTTACTTGCTTATAGTATTGGTTTAGGAATT
>CAYSPO010000035.1:0-13876 GCA_964432945.1 uncultured Peptoniphilaceae bacterium | reverse complement strand
TTCTGAATTTCAATACCTTTATAATACTAAAATTTAATAATCTGTCAAATAAAACCGTATATTTAACAAATAAAATCTATATATAAGGAAGATTATTTATTCTAATTTTAACTTAAGTTTATTTTTTATATTAAATCAATTAATATTCCACTTTCCATCAAGCTCTACTAAGATACCTTTTAATTCAAGTAGAGTAATTGTACTCATGAGCTGGGAAATAGGCATATTTACTTCTTTTGCTAATTCATCTACTGATAATGGATTTGAACAAACAATTTCATAAATTCTCATTTCTTCTCTATTAAGCTTGGATATATCTCTTTTGATTTTCAAAGTTTCTTCTTTAAGTAACTTTACCTCTGGCAATTCTTCAATTATATCTTCAACTGACATAACAAGTTTTGCACCATCTTTTATAAGACAGTTTGTCCCTTTACTAAATTGTGAATTTATATTTCCTGGAACAGCAAATACTTCCTTTCCTTGGTCAGCTGCATAACCTGCTGTAATAAGAGTCCCGGATTTAACCTTTGCTTCTATAACTAGTAAACCTAGACCAAGAGCAGAAATAATTCTATTTCTTATAGGAAAATGATGTGCCATAGGTTCAGATCCTAAAGGAAACTCCGATATAATAGCTCCTTTTTCTTCCATTTGTTCAAATAAATATTTATTCCTATAAGGGTAGATCCTATCTACCCCACATCCTAAAACTCCAATTGTATACATATCATTCTCTAGTGCAGTTTGATGGGATATTTTATCAATGCCCAAGGCAAGACCTGATATTATACTTAAGCCATAAGAACTCAATTCTTCAATAAGGTGTTTACATGACCATTTCCCATACTCAGTACATTTTCTAGCACCTACGACTGAAATACCAAACCTAGTTAAATCTAATTCTCCTTTTATATATAAAATAGCAGGAGGACTTTCAATAATCTTAAGAGAATTGGGATAGTTATCATCACAAATTGTTATATAGCTTATTTTGTTTTTATGCATAAATTCTTGATAAGAATCAAAGTCATTTCGATTTTTTAAATACTTTTTTTTGACACTTCTTTCTATAGATATGTTTTTATCTAAGGAATCAGATTTTATTATTTCTATTGGATTTTCATATTTATCTAGAATATAGGTAATTTCATTGGAATATAAACCTAAAGAAGATAAATAAAGAATTGCTTTTGATTTATCCATACTGCCTACCCCCAATATTTTTCTTCTAAGGATCTATATCTGATAGCTTCTAATATATGCTTTTCCTCAATTTCTTCTTCACCTTCGAGATCTGCAATAGTTCTTCCTAATTTTAATATTTTATTATAAGACCTAGCTGATAAATTCAGTTTTTTGAAAGCAATCTCTAATAAATTATCTATTTCTTTATTAGTTTTTATGTATTTCTTAATTTGCTTTGCACATAAGTCATCATTAGTTCTAATATTTTCTTCTTTGTATCTCTCCAATTGAATAGTCCTAGCTTTTTCAACTCTTTTCCTTATTTTTTCTGAAGACTCTGGTTTGCTTTTACTAGATAACTTTTTATATTCCACAGGTGCTACTTCTATATGTATGTCAAATCTATCTAAAAGAGGACCAGATATTTTCCCCAGATATCTATTTATTTCAGATGCAGAACAAGTGCAGTTTAATTCAGATCCAAAATTCCCACACTTGCATGGGTTCATAGCAGCTATTATTATAAAATTTGCAGGATAAGTTAAACTAGCATTTGCACGAGAAATAGTAACCAAACCATCTTCCATTGGTTGACGAAGAACTTCTAGAACTTGCTTGGTAAATTCTGGTAATTCATCTAAAAATAAAACACCATTATGGGCTAGTGAAACCTCACCTGGCTTGGGTATCCTTCCTCCACCAATTAAAGAAACTGCCGATGCAGTATGATGAGGAGCTCTAAAAGGTCTTTTTTCTACTAAGCCATTTTCCCCTAACAAACCTGAAATAGAATAAATCTTTGTGCATTCAATAGCTTCCTCAAAAGAAAGACTAGGTAAAATAGTAGACAGCCTTTTTGCAGCCATAGTTTTCCCTGAACCTGGCGGACCTATAATTAAAATATTATGCCCTCCTGCAGCTGAAACTTCTAAAGCTCTTTTTAAATTTTCCTGCCCTTGCATATCAGAAAAATCTACATCATATATAGATGAAGAAAAATTATAAGAAATATCACCATCAAATACTTTTATTTCTTTTTCTCTATTCAAATGATTTACTATCTCTTTTAAACTTTCTGCAGGATAAAGATTTAAATCTTTAACTAAGGAACACTCTTTTAAGTTTGCTTTAGGTATTATAAAATTTTTATATCCTTTTTCTCTCATAGCTATAACCATTGGTAAAGCTCCTTCAACAGCCATCAACCTTCCATCTAAAGCAAGTTCTCCTATAAAGATAATGTTGTCTGATATTTCAGGAATAATTATCCCACTAGCATCAAGTATAGCAATAGCTATAGCTAAATCTATCTGTGAGCCTTCTTTCTTTAGAGATGCGGGTGCAAGATTAATAGTTATTCTTCCAAAAGGGAATTTATAACCTGTGTTTTTAATAGCTGATCTTACTCTCTCCTTTGATTCTTTAATAGAAGTATCTGGAAGTCCTACTATATTAAAATTAGCAAGACCAGTAGACAAATCTGCTTCAACATCAATATCATAACCTTCTAAACCTATTAACACTGTTGTTTTAATTTTTGAATACATAATCTCTCCTCTTTTATAGAAGTAATTTAAATAAAATTCATCATATTTTTATTATAACACGATTTATAGTTTTATATTTTATATAGATATCTGCTTGACTATTAACTATTCATTTTAATCTATATGGTTATTTTATAAGAGTATGTTAATTTTTTTACTTAGTAAACGATTTTTATTATCATCTTTTATCACCAAATAAATTAGTGTTTAATCTCAATTTCTAGTTTTGCAAACATTTTCTTTATAATATATAATAATAAGATAAATAGTATTTGGTATATACATAAGGAGGGTTTTTCTTTGGAATTAAAAGATTTTTATAAAGATGTCTTAGATAACCTGTATGATGGTATTCTTATTTCAGATAAAGAAGGAAATGTTGTTTATATAAATGATCAATATACAAATATAACCGGCCTTACAAAAGAAGTAATATTAAATAAAAACCTTAAAGACCTCACTGAAAAAGGAATAATCAATAAAGCTGTTTCATTAGATGTGATTAAAACTGGCAAAGCATATTCACTAATAAACAAATATTATACAGGTAGGGAAGCTTTCACTAATGCAGTGCCATTATTAAAAGAGGGAGAATTAATAGCTGTTGTTAATGCAACAAGAGATTTAGATATTCTTGTTGAAATGAGAGATTTAGCAATTGGAACAAATACTGGTCAAATGAAATTAGAGGTTACTTCTCTCCATAAACTTCTTAATAAACACGATAATATAATTGCCATGTCACCTGCTATGCAAGAAACAATTGCTAATGCACTAAAGGCTGCCCCTTATGACACTACTGTTTTAATCACTGGTGAGTCTGGTACTGGTAAGGAAGTAGTTGCTAGATACATACATAATAATAGTCATAGAAGAGATCAGGCCTTTATAAGAGTAAACTGTGCTGCTATTCCGAGCGAACTTTTTGAATCTGAACTTTTTGGATATGAAAAAGGAGCTTTTACAGGAGCTAGAGATAGTGGAAAAATTGGTATGTTCGAATTAGCTGACAAAGGCACTATTCTGCTCGATGAAATTGGTGAACTTCCTTTAGAAATGCAATCTAAACTCCTTAGAGTAATACAAGAACAAGAGATTCAAAGAATAGGTGGTAGTGAAATCATACCTATTGATGCGAGAATTTTAACTTCTACAAATAGAAATTTATTAGAAGCAGTAAAAAATGGAGAATTTAGAGAAGATCTTTATTATAGAATAAATGTATTTCCTATTCGTATATCTCCATTAAGAGAAAGAGAAGAGGATATTGAACCTTTAATCAATCATTTTTTAGCTAAGTTAAATAAAAAATATCATACTACAATAACAATAGATAGAGATGCTCTACACGCCTTACAATCATATACTTTTCCTGGTAATGTTAGAGAGCTAGAAAATATAATAGAATACTTATATGTTCTTAGTAAGGATACTATAAAAATTGAGACAATACCAGGTAAAATTTTAACTAAGATTATGATGAACTCCTCTAATAAATCTCATAAAGATAGAAGAGACTTAACTGATTTAATGAACTTATATGAAAAGACTATAATAGAAGATACTATCTCTACCTATAAAACCTTAGAAAAAGCCTCATCTCTTCTAGGAATACATCCTAGCACCTTATCTAGAAAGATGAAAAAGTATAATTTATATTTCTAATTTTTATATTTTAATATAAATAACCTCTATTCAAACTATTTATTTTGCAATAATGCAAATTCATAATATATTTTTGCATTTTTGCAAAATTTAGTTTTTATAAAATATTAAATTTAATAATAGCAACTATTTATAATTTATTTGAAATTATATAGGATAAACTAAGGATTATTTGGTAATTAATTATTTATAATAGTAAAATATAATATTTGTCTATCACAAAAATGTCATATTTTGCAATAATGCAAATTGGAACAGTGATAACCTTTTCCTAAAGGTGTATTTATCAGCATTTCGAAAGTTGGCACGCTTCTTGCATTATATATAGGTGTAAACTAAAATAAACGTGTTTCCTAAGGAGGAATAAAAATGACTGATAAGAAAAACCCTGATTACAAATTTGTTGATGAATACGGATTTAACGATGCACTTCTTAAAGAAGCTTTTGCTGAAGCTAAACAAATCTATAGAGAAAGAGGCTTTATGAGAAATATGGGACAAGGAAAAGCTCCTGCTATCACTACGGTAGATATGGCTAAAGCTTGGATGAGTGAAGGTCACCCATTTACTTGTGACAAATCTGAAGAAGTTTGTGCTAATGCTCTTAAAGTTCTAGAAGCCGGGAGAAAAGCTGGTGTTCCTATATTCCACACAACTACTGGTTATACAGGAGAAAGACAATGGGATCTTCCAAGATGGGATGAAAAAATTCCTATGAATACACTTGATATCGATTCTGAATGGATGGAAATTGATCCTAAATTAAAGCCACAACCTGAAGAGCCTGTTATTCACAAAAAATATGCATCTAACTTCTTCGGTACTCACTTAGCTCAAACTTTAAACTACCTTGGAGTAGATACACTTATAGTAATGGGTGCAACTTCTTGTGCATGTGTTAGACATACAGTAATGGATTCTACTGGATATGGATTCAAAACTCTAGTTCCTGAAGGAACTGTTGGAGATAGAGTTCCTGGTGTAATCGAATGGAATATGTTCGACATGGAAGCAAAATTTTGTGACGTTCTTCCTGTAGATGATGTAGTTAAATACTTAGAAAGCATTGATAGCAGCGTTTACAAACTTCCTGAAAGACAACAAGATAAATAATAAAATCATTAGGTAAAATAAAGTATTAACTTTATTTTACCTAAAAAGGAAGGTGATAACATGCAAGTCAAAGAATATTTACAAATTGCTAACAGTACTGGTTTATGGGCAGCATGTATCCCAATGATTTCTATTGTCGTATTTCAAGCTATTGCTTATGTTAAAAGAGGATATAAAGCTGCTCCTGAAGTAGGCCTATCTTATGAAGATTGTAATAAAGCATTAAGAGTTGGGATGACCTCTTCTATTGGACCATCATTATCAGTTTTCGTAGTTATGGTAGCTATGATGGGCGTAATTGGAGCACCTGTAACTTGGATGCGTCTCTCAATGATAGGCGCCGCTAATACCGAGTTAACTTGTGCAACTTTCGGTGCCGAAGCTATGAATGTAGACTTTGGTGGAGTCAATTATGATATAACAGCTTTTGTGAACTCTGTTTGGGCAATGGCTTTAAATGGATGTGGTTGGCTTATATTTTGTGGTCTATTTACTGACAAACTAGGAGTTCTGAAAGATAAAGTAGCTGGTGGAGATAGTCGTTTTATGCAAGTAATAAGTGGAGCTGCTGTTTTAGGTACTGCTTCTTATCTAGTATCTGCAAATACTAAAGCATCTGATGGTGGAATTGCACCAGATAAGTTAATTGGTGCCTTAATAGCTGCTATATTTATGGTAATATTTACATTTATAGGTAAAAAAGTTAAATGGATGAATGAATATGCTCTAGGCTTCTCAATGATTTTAGGTATGATATGCGCAGTATTAGCATTTAATGGAGGTGTAAAATAAATGAAAAAAAATAATTCATTTAATGAAGTTTTTTCAAAACCTGTAATTAGAATTGGAAGAACAACATTATTATTAAGTGCTTTAATGTCTTTTATTCCACCATTATTTCTAGGGATTAGATACAATGCATTCCCACCTATTGGAGCTATTCTATCAGCATGGTTCTTATGTATTTCCGTATATGGAGTAGAATATTTTATGACACCAATCTCATACTATCCTATACTAGGAAATGCTGGCACATATATGGCATTCCTTTCTGGAAATATTGCCAATGTTAGAGTTCCTTGTGCATTAGTTGCGCAAGAAGCTGTAGGAGTTTCAGCAGGAACTGATGAAGGAGAAATAATAGCAACAATTGGTATGGCAGGGTCTATAATCCCTGGGATTATTATAACTACAACTACTGCTATAATAGGTACTAAAATAATTAGTATAATTCCACCTTCAGTTGAAAAAGCTTTTGATTATGTTCTTCCAGCAATATTTGGTGCACTTTTTGCACTATTCGCAATAAAATATCCTAAATTTGCAGTATTTGGTTTATTGCTAGCAATATTACTTGTATATGTAATTCCAGGCTTACCAACTATACTTATCGTTCCAGTTTGTTCTTTTGGAACAATTGCTTTTGCATACTTTACTGAAAAAAATAAAGAAAAAAACAAACAAATATAAATATTAAAAAGGAGGAATTAAAATGACTGATAAGAAAAACCCTGATTACAAATTTGTTGATGAATACGGATTTAACGATGCACTTCTTAAAGAAGCTTTTGCTGAAGCTAAACAAATCTATAGAGAAAGAGGCTTTATGAGAAATATGGGACAAGGAAAAGCTCCTGCTATCACTACGGTAGATATGGCTAAAGCTTGGATGAGTGAAGGTCACCCATTTACTTGTGACAAATCTGAAGAAGTTTGTGCTAATGCTCTTAAAGTTCTAGAAGCCGGGAGAAAAGCTGGTGTTCCTATATTCCACACAACTACTGGTTATACAGGAGAAAGACAATGGGATCTTCCAAGATGGGATGAAAAAATTCCTATGAATACACTTGATATCGATTCTGAATGGATGGAAATTGATCCTAAATTAAAGCCACAACCTGAAGAGCCTGTTATTCACAAAAAATATGCATCTAACTTCTTCGGTACTCACTTAGCTCAAACTTTAAACTACCTTGGAGTAGATACACTTATAGTAATGGGTGCAACTTCTTGTGCATGTGTTAGACATACAGTAATGGATTCTACTGGATATGGATTCAAAACTCTAGTTCCTGAAGGAACTGTTGGAGATAGAGTTCCTGGTGTAATCGAATGGAATATGTTCGACATGGAAGCAAAATTTTGTGACGTTCTTCCTGTAGATGATGTAGTTAAATACTTAGAAAGCATTGATAGCAGCGTTTACAAACTTCCTGAAAGACAACAAGATAAATAATAAATGATAAAACAAAATGTCTATTGAGAATGATTTCTCAATAGACATTTTTTAGATAAATTTAGCCTAAACAATATTAATCTATCTTTTTAAAATTCTCTCCTAATAGATGTTTTAGGAATTCCCATCTCTTCCCTATACTTAGATATCGTTCTTCGTGCAATCTCTATATTTTCATCTTTTAGAATTTTTTCTATTTTAGCATCACTTAATGGCTTTTTTTTATCTTCTTTTTCAATTATTTCTTTAATTCTTTGATGAATAGAACTAGAAGAAACTTCAGAATTATTAACCACATTGGAGAAAAACGTTTTTATTTCTATTATACCTTGAGGTGTATCGACAAACTTATCATTAACTACCCTACTCACCGTTGATTCACTAAGCTCGAGCTTATCTGCAATTTCTTTTTGACTTAAAGCTTTAAGACTTTTTATACCTTTATCCAAAAAATCTTTTTGTATTATTACAAGTTCATCGAGTATTTGTTTTATAGTAGATTCTCTTTGAGTAATACTATTTAATACCCATTCTGCTGAAGATAATTTCTCTTTAAGATATTTTAAAGTCTCCTCATCTGCTGACTTTATCATATTTTTATAGTGAGAATTTATTTTAAGTACAGGCGTGAATTCGTTTTCCATATGAACAATATATTTCTCATCTTTTTTGTATATTTTTGCTTCTGGTACTATGTATTTCACAGGTTCATTATCTGCATAAGATGCCCCTGGTCTTGGATTTAAATTTTTAATAAAATCTACTTTCTCTACAACTTCTTCAATAGATATATTTCTTTCTTTTGCTATTTTATTCAGCTTATTTTGAGCAATATCTTCTAAATTGTTAATAATTATTTCTTTTGTTACTTCATCATCAGTTTGAAGGAGTAAACACTCTCTTAAATCATTAGCTCCAATACCTTTAGGATCTAATGAATTAATTATACACTTAACCTTTTTTACACAAAGTTCACTTATTCCTAGCCTATCTGCTATTTCTTGGGGTGTACTATTTAAATATCCACTAGAGTCTAAATCATTAAATATTTCTTCTGCAATTCTTTCCTCTAATTCACAAGGTTTTAAAAATGAGAATTGAAATTTTAAATCATCTACAAGGCTCTCTTCCCTATAAGCAAATTGTAAAGGAGATATCTCATCATCAGTATTCTTTACTGAATAGCCTGAAAAATCATATCTCTCTATTTTGTCTAGCATTTCTCTTTTAACCTCATGCATTTCTTCTTGAGATTCAATACTATCAAAACTCTTTTCCTCTACATTTAACATAGGATTTTCTAAAGCGATTTCATTTATGAAAGTATTAAGGTCTAGTGCATTAATTCCTAAAAGTTCTATAGATTGACGAAGTTCAGGAGTTAATACAAGTTTTTGAATTTGTTTTAAATCTAGGCCAAAATTTTGCCTCATATAAATCACCTTGCCTTCTTCTTAATGATATAAGCATTATCATATTTTGTCAATTTATTATTTTAAGCTTGTTCATCAGTCTTATACTATTCATAGTTTTGCAAGTTAATTCACTAATATGATATAATTTTATAATAATATTCAAAAGGAAGGGTGTTTAAATGGGAAAATCTTTAACAATGAAAATCCTATCTGACAACTTAATGTCAGGAAAATTAAAAATAGGTGAAGATGTAGATATAAGAGTACATCAAACCCTTACTCAAGATTCAACAGGTACAATGGTTTACCTGCAACTTGAAGCCATGGGGATAAACGAAATAAAAACTGAACGATCAGTAGCATATATAGATCATAACACATTACAATCTGGTTTTGAGAATGCAGATGACCATGAATTTATAAAGTCAGCTGCAGAAAAATATGGAATTGTATTTTCAAAACCAGGTGGTGGAATCTGTCATCAAGTTCAGCTCGAAAGATTTGCAAAGCCTGCGAAAATTTTAATAGGCTCTGACTCCCATACCCCAACTGCTGGCGGGCTTGGCTCTTTAGCAATTGGAGCAGGTGGCCTTGATGTTGCAATAGGTATGGCAACGGGAAAATATCAAATAAAAGTACCAAAGGTAAGGAATGTAATTTTGAAAGGCGAATTAAAAGCCGGAGTAAACGGAAAAGACATTATTCTTAAAGTACTAGATGAACTTTCTGTAAAAGGTGGAGTAGGATATATTATAGAATATTCAGGTCCTGGCCTAGCTAATCTTTCTGTTACCGATAGAGCGACAATATGTAATATGGGTGCAGAGTTAGGAGCAACTACTTCTATTTTTCCTAGCGATGAAAATACTTTGGATTTTTTAACAAAGCAAGGACGTCCAGAAGATTATGTAGAATTGAAAGCTGATAATGACGCTGAATATAATGATACATTAACTATAAACTTGAGTGAACTTGAGCCTATGACAGCTAAACCTCATTCACCTGATAATATAGAAAAAGTTAGTAATTTAGAAAACTTAAAGGTTGATCAAGTAATAATAGGCTCATGCACAAATTCATCTTATACAGATATGATGAAAGTAGCTAGAGTTTTAGAAGGCCATAAAGTTCATCCTGATGTTTCTTTAGCCATCGCTCCTGGAAGTGGAAATATTCTTAGACTACTAGCTGAAAATGGAGCATTAGCAACTTTTATAAAGTCAGGCGCAAGAATTCTTGAATCTGCTTGTGGTCCATGTATAGGTATGGGGCAATCTCCAAAATCTGGTGCTGTTTCCTTGAGAACTTTTAATAGGAACTTTAAAGGAAGATCTGGAACTATGGATGCTGATATATATCTAGTTAGCCCTGAAACTGCTGCTGCATCTGCAATAACTGGTTATCTAAATGATCCAAGTAAGCTAGATGTTGATTACAATATCCAAGAGCCAGAATCTTATGGCAGACTAGATAATTATTTTATTTTTAATGAAGGTGCAAACTCAGAAAAAGAAGTAATTATGGGACCAAATATTAAGCCTTTCCCTCTAGGAAGTGCTTTAGAAAATTCAATGGAAGGAACTATAATATTAAAAACTGGGGATAATATAACTACTGATGACATAGTACCATCACATGCTGGACTACTTCCTTATAGATCAAATGTTCCTTATCTATCAAGATTTTCTTTTACAACTATAATTGATGATTTTGCCGACAGAGCAAAAAAATATAATGGTGGCTTTATAATCGGTGGAGACAATTACGGTCAAGGTTCTAGCCGTGAACACGCAGCTCTAGTTCCTTTATATCTTGGAGTTAAGGCTGTTATAGCTAAATCATTTGCAAGAATTCATAAGGCTAATCTTATTAACTCTGGAATTCTTCCATTAATTTTCGAAAATGAGGAAGATTATAATAAATTAAATGAATTTGATGAACTAAAAATAAACAATATTTTAGATAACTTGGAGTCTTCGATATTGGAAGTTGAGAATATTAAAAGTGGTGAAAAAACAAAAGTAAAACTTGAAGCCTCAGCTAGGGATATCGAAATTCTTAAAGCTGGTGGAAAATTAAATTACGTAAAAAGCTCAGGAGGTTTTTAATGAAGATAACTATGATACCAGGAGATGGTATAGGCAGAGAAATCGCTAAATCTTGTATGGCAGTTGTTGATGCGACTGGTGTAGATATAGAATGGGAAATAGTTCATGCTGGTAGTGAAGTATACGAAGAAACTGGAGAAATTATTCCTCAGCTTGTATATGACAGTATAGAAAAAAACAAGATAGCTATAAAGGGACCTACAGCTACCCCTATCGGAAAAGGATTTAGAAGCGCTAATGTTGCTCTTAGAAAAAAATATGATTTATTTGCAAATATAAGACCAATTAAATCAATAGGAAAAACTCCTAGTCTTTATGAAAATATTGATCTTATTCTTTTTAGAGAAAATACAGAGGATTTATACGCTGGTATTGAAGAAAAGATTTCAGATGATGAAATGCATTCTATAAAAATTATAACAAGGTCGGCTTCAACAAGAATTTGTAAGGCTGCTTTTGAATATGCTAAAGAAAATAACAGAAAAAAAGTTGCAGTTGTAACTAAGGCTAATATTATGAAATTATCTGATGGTTTATTCCTAGAAGTAGCAAGAGCTGTTGCAAAAGATTATCCAGAAATAGAACTCCAAGAAGTTCTTGTTGATAATATGGGCATGCAGCTTGTTATGAATCCTAAACAATTTGATGTAATAGTAACTGAAAATTTATATGGTGATATATTATCAGATATTATGGCCGGTTTAATTGGAGGCTTAGGTATAGTTCCGGGAGCCAATATAGGAGATGATTATGCAATTTTTGAAGCAGTGCATGGTTCTGCTCCTGATATTGCGGGTAAGAATTTAGCAAATCCAACTGCACTAATTTTAAGTGCTTGTATGATGTTAGATTACCTATCCGAAAAAGAAGCTTCTAATAAAATTAGATTTGCTTTAAAAGAAGTTCTATCAGATGAAAAAAATTTTACTAAGGATTTAGGCGGGAATATTAGTACTGATGAATTTACTAATATCCTTGTTTCTACAATAAAAAAAGGAGTTGATTAATATAGGAAACCTAACTTATAAATCTAATCTATTAAGGCTACTCAAAGAGAATTCTTATATATCACCTGAGCTATATGAGAAGAACAATATAAAAAGAGGTCTTAGAAACTCAGACGGCACTGGTGTACTTGTGGGTGCTACAAGGGTTGCTTCAGTTGAAGGTTACGAAATAATTGATGGCAAAAAAACTCCTAGTGAAGGAACCCTTCTCTATAGAGGGATACCCATTAATGATATAGTAGATGGTATTGAAAAGGATAAAAGATTTGGTTTCGAAGAAGTTATTTTCTTGCTATTATTTGGAGAACTACCAGATAAGAAAAACTTAGATGATTTTACTAATTTAATAAATGAGTCTATGCATCTACCAAAGTTTTTCCTTGAAGATGTTATTTTAAAAGTTCCAAGTCCAAATGTTATGAATCTTATGCAAAGAGTTGTGCTAGCTTTATATGCTTATGATGATAATCCTGAAGATTTGTCTATTGAAAATCAATTAGATGAAGCTATATCTATAATATCTAAAATTCCACTTATTATGGCTTATGCTTATATGAGTAAAAAACATTATCACGATAAAGAATCCCTTATCTTACATAGGCCTCTAGTAGATGGAAGTATAGCAGAAAATGTATTGCACTTGACTAGAGCAGATTCAGAGTTTACAAGAACTGAGTCTGAATTACTTGACCTTTGCCTAATGGTTCATGCAGAACATGGAGGAGGTAACAATTCCGCTTTTTCAACTCATGTTGTTTCTTCATCTGGCACTGATATTTATTCTTCTATTTCTACAGCTATTGGCTCTTTGAAAGGTCCAAAACACGGTGGAGCAAACTATATGGTTGAGTCTATGGTAGCTGATTTGAAAAATACAGCTGGTGATTGGACTAAAAAAGAAAATGTAGAAAAATATTTAGTAGATATTCTTAATAAAAATACTTTTGATAAAAAAGGCTTAATTTACGGAATGGGACATGCTATATACACAAAATCTGACCCTAGAGCAATTTTATTAAAGAAAAAACTTGCAAGTGTGGCAGAATCTCAAGGCATTGAAGAAGAATTTGAGCTTTTGAATAATATAGAAGAAATATCTAAAGATTTATTTATGGAAAAGAAAAACCTAGAAATTTGTGCAAATGTAGACCTTTATTCCGGACTAGTATATAGATCCTTAGGGATTGACCGAGACCTATATACTCCAATATTTGCTCTAGCAAGAACTGCAGGCTGGTGTGCTCACAGACTAGAACAGGTGCAAGATAGTAAAATAATTAGACCAGCTTATTTCAACTTAGTTACAGGAGAAAAATATATTCCTTTAGAAAACCGTTAATTTAGGAGGTATTATGGGAATTCTAGAATTTTTAAGCAGACAATCTGTAAGTAATACTCTAATAATTGCTGGCTTTATAACACTTATTCTCTCAGCTCTTAGTAAGAAAGTAAATTTATCACTTATTATATCAAGTTTGTGCTTTTTATTATTCTTGGCTGGAGCAATTTATAGTGGAAGAATTTCCCTTCAGCACTTTGCCCTATTCTTTTTAGGAGGAGTATTTTTATTTTTTGAAATACTTATTCCAGGATTTGG
>CAYSPO010000034.1:0-14285 GCA_964432945.1 uncultured Peptoniphilaceae bacterium | reverse complement strand
ATGCTTATGCACAATCCTTGCCAAATGCTTTAGTTATTAATACATCAAATTTATCGGAAGACTACATTGGCTACGTTACCATCTATGGTGATTCAGCAGGAGCATTTGCTCCTTTTGGAAGCATGACTTCTGATGAAATTATTCAGCTAGGACTTTATATGGGGATAGATGAAAAGTTTGTTTATAAGCCCCCTGAAGATGGTTTAACTATGGAAACTGACGAAGATATTTTTGGTTTTACTTATGAAGTTTTGAATAAGTACATTCGTACAGGAGAAATAGATGATGCTGAAATAAAAACAAAAATAGATAATATGCACGCAAAATCTAGATTCAAATTTGAGCCTATTCCAACATTTGAGCCAGATTATATAAAGTAAACTCAATAGTTTTATTAAATTGGAGGAAAATATGAGAATAATAGTATGTAAAGATTATGAAGAAATGTCAGTAAAAGCAGGAGAAATAGTAAAGGATGTCATTGGAAGACTTCATCGTCCTAAGATAGGTCTTGCTACTGGTTCAACTCCAGAAGGCTTATATAAAGAGCTAATTAGAATGAACAAGGAAGAGATATTGAACTTCGAACATGCTGAAACTGTAAACCTTGATGAATACGTTGGAATTGATGAGAATAATGAACAATCATACCACTACTATATGTATGATAAATTATTCAACCATATAAATATTAAAGATAGCAACATTCATATACCTAGCTGTAAGGATAAATCAGATAAAGATGCTCTTATTGATTACGATAAGGAGTTGGACTATGTAGGTAGAAGAGATATTCAAATACTTGGAGTAGGAAATAATGGTCACATTGCTTTTAATGAACCAGCAGATAAGCTTAATTTAAGGACTTCTTTTGTTGATTTAACTGATGAAACTGTAGAATCTAATTCTAGATTTTTTGAAGATGGCGAAACTGTTCCAAATAGGGCTATAACAATGGGAATTGGCGATATATTAAATGCTGATACTATTCTAATGATGGCAAATGGAGAAAAGAAACAAGATGTAGTCAAAGAGTTTATTGAATGTAAAATGTTAGATACACATTTCCCAATCTCAATGTTACATGTTCATAAAAATGTAATACTTCTTGTTGATGAGATTGCTTATGCTAAAGTTGGCAATAAATAATTTGACAAAGTAAAGCGTTAAATATAAAATAGGTATATTAATACAAAATAATGTAGAGTATACCAGAGAGAGATTTTCGGTCTTTTACCGAAGTTCTAAATAATAATTTTAAAGAAGAGTGTGATTTATATGAAAAAAGAAGAAATACTTGAAATTCTAAAAGAATTTGATAGATCTTCAGTAAATTTACTGAAAATTGAACGAGATGATATTAACTTAGAGATGAGTAAAGAAAGTTCAGAGCCTGCAAGCTATGAACCAGAAAAGCCTTCTCAAGAAGAGCTTCCTAAACCTACTCCAAAAGTAGCTAAGGTAGAAGAAGAAGTTTCATCAAATAATTTTATTGTAGAAGCTCCTATAGTAGCAACTTTTTATGGATCTCCATCACCTGATGAAGAAGCTTTCATTAAAGAAGGAGATGTTGTAGAAAAAGATCAAGTCCTATTTATCTTAGAAGCTATGAAGATGTTTAATGAAATTAAATCTCCAGTGGCAGGTAAAGTTGTAAGAATTTTCCCAGTTGACGGTGATTTAGTTGAATATGGAGAAAAGATAGTAGAAATAGAAGTTGAATAGGAGGAACTATGATTAGGAAGGTTCTTATAGCGAATCGTGGAGAGATTGCCATCAGAATCATTAGAGCCTGCAGAGAAATGGGAATTGAAACAGTTGCGGTTTATTCTGAAGAAGATAAGGACCAACTTCATGTAGAGATGGCCGATTATGCTTATTGTGTAGGACCTGCAAAATCTACTGATTCTTATTTAAATATGCAGGCCATAGTTTCTGTTGCCGTAAGCACAAATTGTGATGCGCTACACCCAGGTTATGGTTTTCTTTCTGAAAACCCTGAATTTGTAGAAGTACTTGAGGACAATGGCATTAAATTTATAGGTCCATCATCAAGTTCAATTAAAATGATGGGTGATAAAGCTGAAGCGAGAAAGTTAATGATGGCTAATGATGTTCCAGTTACTCCAGGTTCTGATGATGAAATTGATGATATAGATGAAGCTAAAAGAGTGGCAAATGAAATTGGATATCCAATCCTTATAAAAGCCTCAAGAGGTGGAGGAGGAAAGGGTATGAGAAGAGCTAACTCTGAAGCTGAATTAAGGGAAGCGTTCTTTGGTGCAAAACAAGAAGCTAAATCTGCCTTTGGAGAAGATGGAGTTTATATAGAAAAATTAATTCTGAACCCTAAGCATATAGAGATTCAGGTTTTAAGAGACTCTAAGGGAAATGCAGTTCATTTAGGAGAAAGGCATTGCTCAGTTCAAAGAAGAAATCAAAAGATGATAGAAGAAGCTCCATATATATTTATGACTGATGAGTTAAGAAGTGAGATGGGACAAGCTGCTATAAATGCAGCTGAAGCTTGTAATTATGAAAATGCAGGCACAATCGAGTTTATTATGGACTCAAATCATAATTACTATTTTATGGAAATGAATACTAGACTTCAAGTTGAGCATCCAGTAACAGAAATGGTTTATGACTTTGACATAGTTAAAGAGCAATTAAGGATTGCTTCAGGGATGGAGTTAAGTGTAGATCAAGAAGATATTAAAATTACTGGACATTCTATAGAAGTTAGAGTTAATAGCGAAAATCCTGCCATGGAATTTATGCCTTCATCAGGAGTAGCCCACTATGTTCATGGGCCTAGTGGTTTTAATGTTAGGTTTGACAGCTATTTATATAGTGGATGTAAGGTAAGCCCTTATTATGACTCTATGCTAGGTAAAATTATTGTTAAAGGCAAAGATAGAAAAGAAGCTATTTCCATAATGAAGTCTGCTATAAAAGAGGCAACTATAAAAGGAATTAATAGTAATTTGGATTACCAATATGCTATTCTTTGTACTGATGAATTTGTTGGTGGAGATTATGATACTGGTTTTATAGAAAATAACCAAGATGAAATAATGTCAAAAATAAAATATATTTATAAAAGAAAATAAAAGCAAGCAGTTTGAATTTTTTATTCAAGCTGCTTGCTTTTTTCTATGTAAAGAATAATTCAAAAAAGTTTTAATAATTTCATTCAATTAATCAAATATCCACATATAAGAACTACAAGATTATATGCTATTATATAATCGTGAATTAATCATTCATCTTATAAAGATGTTAATAGTGATATAATTTATTTATATAGTTATATTTATGAGAATATTAATAATAAATTTTTGCAAGGAGGAATTATGATTGAAATAAAAGACCAAGAACAATGTATGGATAATTGTTGGAAAGTTTATGAAAAATTTAGAATGAACTTTTATAAGTCAGTATGTAAGCAAATTGAATCTAAAGATGATAAATTAACTGTTTTAGAAACCATCACTTTAGAAGTAATTGATATTTTAAATGAGCCTACTGTAAATGATGTAGCTAGATTTTTAGAAATTTCTCAACCTAATGCTGCTTATAAAATTGGAACTCTTGAAAAAAAGGGGTACTTAACTAAAGTTCAATCTAAAGTAGATAGAAGGGAATTTCATTTAGTTTTAACTGATAAATACTATGATTATGCAGAGGAAAAAAATGAAGAAATAAAAAATATGCTCTGTAAATTAACAGAAAACTATGATGAAAAGGAACTAGAGAGTTTTAGTAGAATGTTAAACGATATAAATAAAGCTATGGAACCTATTGTTGAAAATTTAAAATAAATAAAGGCTGAAGATTAATCTTCAGCCTTTTTATTTTTTAGATATAAGATTCTAAAAGTTCATTTCTGTTATGAATAGATAAAAGAGCAGGAGGAACATCTAATACAGTCATTGCTCCAATATGGCCTTTTTGATTTAATCTATAACAAGCTCTAGCAAAAGCTACATTCACCGATGCAGTAAACTCAGGATTAGATCCTAGATTTAAACTAAATTCATAAATAGAAGAGTTGTCTTCACTTGTAGTTCCTCTTCTTATAACTTTACCTCCATGGGGAATATCTGTGTGTTTTTCAAGAAACTCATCTTCGCTTATACAGAAAACTTCAGTTTCATATCCTTGGAAGTAGTCAGGCATATTAAGAATTTCATCTATTATTTTTTCTTTATCTCTATCATTTTCAAGAACAATATAGCAGTCTCTCTTATGGGCTGTTTTTCCAGTGTAATTTACTTTTTTTCCAAGATAAATATCTTCTATCATATCATCTTTGGGTATAGTATATTGGCAAGCTAATTTTACTCCATCAATTCTTCTTAGAGCATCACTATGGCCTTGGCTAACTCCTTTTCCCCAAAAAGTATAAGTATTTCCTTGAGGAAGTATAGCCTCAGAATAAACTCTATTTAGTGAAAATAAACCAGGATCCCATCCAGTAGATATAATAGATGTCTTATTGTTCTTATAGCTTGACTCATTCATTTTGTAAAAATATTCTTTTATCATTTGATGATTATCATAAGCATCTACTGTGTTAAAATCTTTTGATAAAAGGGGGCCTTGCTCAGGGATATCTGATTTAGAACCTCCACATAAAATCAATACATCAATTTTGTCTTTATAGTTTCTTATTTCATCAAGTTTATAGGCTGGGCTTGAAGTTTTTAGAGTATTTGGGTTTCTTCTTGAAAAAATACCAAAAAGCTCCATATCTGCATTATAACTTATAGCTTGTTCTACACCTTTTCCTAGATTTCCATATCCAACTATTCCAATTTTAATTTTTTTCATTATAACACATCCTGCATAGTATATAGACCAGATTGTTCATTAACAATAAAGCTAGCAGCTTTTAAGGCTCCATTTGCAAAAATTTTTTTAGAGGAAGCTTTGTGAGTAAGTTCTATTACTTCATCTTCACCAGCAAATATAATAGTATGTTCTCCAACTATATTACCAGCTCTTATTGAAGAAATTCCTACCTCGTTTTTAGGTCTTCCATCATAGAAGCCACTTCTTCCATCTAATTCTTTTAAGGTATTATTTCTACCTTTATTTACAGCCTCAAAAAGCATTTTAGCTGTTCCGCTAGGGGAATCTTTTTTTAAATTGTGATGTTTTTCTATAATTTCAATATCGAAGTCAGAGAGCATACTTGCCATTTTTTCAGATATTGATTCCATTACATTCACACCTAAACTCATATTCCTAGAGTATAAAATAGGGAGGTTTTCAGATAAATCATAGATTTTGCTTTCTTGTTCTTCTGTATAACCAGTAGATGCTAGAACTAAAGGAATATTATTTTCTTTAGCATAATTAATAATAGAATCAAGGACACCAGCACCAGAGAAGTCTATTAATACATCTACTTTTTCTTTTACATCATTCAGGGAGGTGTAGACTGGGAAATTAGTTTTATAATTTTCTCTAGCAAAGCCACATACAATTTTCAAATCATCTTTATTTTTAACTGTTTGGCTAATTACCTTACCCATTTGCCCACTGGCACCTGAAAGTAATATTTTAAGCATTGATAACACCTAAATCCATTAAATCTTTTCTTAGTAGTTCTGTAGTTTCCTCTGAACATTTAGTTAGAGGAAGTCTTAAATCTCCTCCCCTAAGTCCGATTAAATCTAAGGCAGATTTAGCTGGGGCAGGGCTTGTTTCAATAAATAAATTTTCCATTAAAGACATAAGCTTTACCTGTGTTTGTCCAGCTTTTTTAGCATTACCATTAAAATAGTCATAGCACATATCATGAATCATTTGTGGTAGTATATTTGTTGCTACTGAAATAACACCATCTCCACCTATAGAAAGGGTTTGAACAATTAAATCATCATCTCCAGAATATAGGGCAAAGGACTCAGGAACCAATCTTCTTACATGGGCAGCATAGGCAAGATTCCCAGTTGCATCCTTTAGTCCTGCTATATTTTCAACTTTCGCAAGTTCTGCTACAGTTTCTAGAGGAATAGTCATACCAGTTCTGCCAGGAACTGTATAAAGAATTATGGGAGTGTCAACAGCTTCAGCTATTAATCTATAATGTTCAAATAAACCTTTTTTAGTTGCCTTATTATAGTAAGGAGTAACTATTAAAAGTCCATCAACACCCATATCAGAAACTAACTTACTTGATTCAACTGCTTGAGAAGTAATGTTAGATCCAGTACCAACAATAACTGGAGTTTTTCCATTGGATTTTTCTAAAGCTATTTCGATTAGTTTTATTTTTTCTTCTTTAGTCAATACTGGTGCTTCACCTGTTGTGGCTGCAACCACTAGGGCGTCAATTGAATTTTCTAACTGATAGTCAATAATATCTTCATAGGCTTCATAATCAACATCACCATTTTCTTTGAATGGGGTAACTAAAGCCGTTGCTGCTCCTCTAAAAATCATAAATGCCTCCTTGAGCTTAAATAAATAATTCTGCTATTTGTACTGAATTTGTAGCTGCACCTTTTCTAATATTGTCAGCCATACACCATATATTGATTCCATTATCTACGCTGAAATCTCTTCTAATTCTTCCTATATATACTTCATCTTTTCCATTAGTATCTTCTTGGATAGGATATTCTAGTTTATCAAGATTATCTTTTACTACAATACCTGGTGCATTTTGTAAAACTTCAAAAACTTCATCTAAATCAAACTCTTTTTCAAATTCAAGATTCATACTAACTGCATGAGAATTTTCTATTGGAACTCTAACAGTTGTAGCTGTTATCTTAATATTGTCATCACCAAGAATTTTATGAGTTTCATTAATCATTTTCATTTCTTCTTTTGTATAACCATTCTCTGTAAAATCATCTATATGGGGAAGAGTATTATTTGTAATAGAGTAAGGATAATTATCACAAGTTCCTTCCTTTAAATCTTTGATACCTGCAATTCCAGATCCAGACACAGCTTGGTAAGTGTTGTAGATAACTCTTTTCAAACCAAAGGCATCATAAAGTGGTTTTAAAGCTACAATTGATTGAATAGTTGAACAATTAGGATTTGCAATTAAATTAGTATCATTTGTAACTACTTCTGGATTTACTTCAGGAATAACTAAAGGGATATCCTCATCCATTCTAAAAAAAGATGAATTATCTATGACTTTTGCACCCTTTGAAGCTGCGAGTTTAGCGTATTTTTCAGAAACACCACCACCTGCTGCAAAAAACACGAAATCAAGATTATCTAAAGAATCTTCAGTAAGTTCTTCGTAAGTGTAATCTTTGTTATTAAAAGAAAACTTTTCACCCGCCATTTCTTTTTGATCAAGTCCTTTTAAGTTCTCAATAGGGAAGTCTCTTTCCTCTAAGATATCTAGAATTTTCCCTCCAACCATTCCTGCTGCACCAACTACAGCTACATTATACTTTTTCATTTATTCTCCTTTCATCAACTTAACATCATTTTGAACTAAATCTTCGTAGTTTTCTCTCCTTACTCCAAGTCTTGCTCCACCTTTATAAACAAAGACAACAGCAGGTTTTTCTATTCTATTATAGTTAGAACTCATAGAATAAGTGTATGCTCCTGTTGAAGGAATCAATATTAAATCACCTGTTTTTAATTCAGGTAGTTTAATATTTTTTACTAAAACATCTCCCGACTCACAGCATTTTCCAGCTATAGTATAAGATTTATTTGCAGGTTCATTAATTCTACTAGGGGCACAGGCTTGATATTTGGCTTTATAAAGAGCTGGTCTTGGGTTATCTGCCATTCCTCCATCTATAAATACATAATCATCTACCTTATCCATTTCTTTAACACTTCCCACAGTATATAAAGTAGAACCAAAATCATTAATTAAAGATCTGCCAGGCTCTATTGAGATAATTTTTACATCTAGACCTATAGTTCTAATAGTAGTTTCTATAAATGTAATATACTTTTGAAGAAAACTATCTAATTCTAAAGGCTTATCTTCTTCTGTATAGTAGACTCCAAATCCACCACCTAAATTCACTTCTTCAATAGAAGTATTTAATTGGTTAGATAGTCTTTTAGCATATTTCAAAATTAGTTCACCAGCCTTGAAAAATGATTCTTCTTCAAATACTTGAGAACCAATATGAGAATGTATGCCGGCAAACTTTGTCCTCTTATTACTAATAATCCTTTTAATAAGTTCTTGTGTTCTTTGATTATCGATAGGCATACCAAATTTCGAATCTTCTTTGGTAGTTTGAATATACTCATGTGTATGTGCTTCCACACCTGGATTTATCCTTACTAGAACTCTTACATTTTTATCATAAATTTCAAGCAATTCACTTAATAGGTCGAACTCATCTTCATTATCAATAACAATACTTCCTACACCATTTCTTATGGCCATATCAATCTCAGATCTTAGTTTGTTGTTACCGTGAAAATAAATTTTTTCAGGCTCGAAGTTTGCCTCAAGAGCTGTATAAAGTTCACCTCCACTCACAACATCTAAATATAAGCCGAGGTATTTAACAATGCTCACCATATAAATATTGGTAAAAGCTTTAGAAGCATATATAACCCTTGATTCAAAAAGTTCTGATTTAAAGTTATCTAAAAATAGATTTACTTGGTTTTCAAAACCTTCTTCATCGATTATATATAGTGGTGTTTTATATTCTCCTGCTAAGGAAGCGCAACTTTTGCCACCAATAAAAAGTTCGCCGTTATAAATATCCATTAATCCAAATTTTTTCATAAGTTTAGTCTCCTTTCATAAAGCAAAAAAAACCACGAGCAAAAGGCTCTATGGTTTCCTTTCGCCCCAATGTAAGAAGTACCCCTTTAGGTGGATGGGCATCCTCCTAAAGACAGTATCATACTTATTTAGCATAATCCCAGCACCATAACTTGGCACTTCGGCGGTCACGCCTTTCGAAATAGTCCTACTTATCATAACCGCATCCCCTTTGCTTACATTGCTTCTATTAAGTTATTGTTTACTGTATCATAGCAAAGTGCATATGTCAAACATTATCAAGGCATATTAGTAGATATATTAGGGACTTTATAAGGCTATCTAAAAGAAAGTATTCACAAACAGAAACTTAAGATAAAATTTCAAATGATTAATAATAAAGTAAGATCAATTGATTAATAATACATAATTAAATAAATATAAAACATCATATTAATTGAAAATAAATATAAATAAAAACATATTAACTGCATATAAAATCGGTAAAATTAGCCGTATTATATAATGTGTATATAATAATTAAAATAAATATTAAATATAAGGGCAGTTAGCAAAAACGTTTGCATAAAGCTTGGTGATGATGTTATAATTCACTTAACAGAAGTAATTGTTCTTTTGGACATAATTATATTAAAGGAGGTATTTTATGGATCAATTAACTCAAGTAGTAACGGATATTAATGGAGTACTTTGGGGATTACCGCTAATGTTACTATTAGCAGGTTTCGGAATAATTTCTACTATATATTTAGGTTTTCCTCAAATTAAGTACTTTGGTCGTTCTTGGAAGCAAGCTTTCGGTGGAATGTTTAGTAAAGAAGCTAAGCAAGAAGGTTCAATGTCATCATTCCAATCTCTTGCAACTGCAATAGCTGCACAAGTTGGTACAGGTAATATAGGTGGTGTAGGTACTGCTATAGTATCTGGTGGTCCCGGTGCTGTATTTTGGATGTGGGTTTTAGCTTTACTAGGGATGTCAACGATTTCAGTCGAAGCTATACTAGCTCAAAAGTATAGAGAAAAAAGATCTGGACAATTAGTTGGTGGACCTGCTTATTATATTAAGCATGGTTTAGAAAATAAGGGAATGGCTGGCTTAGGAAAGTTTCTTGCTGGATTCTTCGCAATTATGATTATTATAGCTCTTGGATTAGTAGGTAACATGGTTCAATCCAACTCTATCTCAGGTGCATTAAATGCAGCCTTTGGTTTTAAACCTTTAATTGTAGGGATTATATTAGCAGTAATCGCTGCCTTAATTTTTATCGGTGGTATGGATAGAATTGCTAAGTTTACAGAGTTAGTTGTACCTATAATGGCCTTAGTATATATACTAGGATCAATATTTATACTTATTAAATATGGAAATATGCTTGGTGAAACATTTGCTGCAATCTTTAAAGCTGCATTTACATCAGAAGCTGTTCTTGGTGGTGTTACAGGTTATGCAGTTAAGCTAGCTATTAGATATGGTATTGCTAGAGGATTATTCTCTAATGAAGCTGGTATGGGTTCTACACCAAACTCTCACGCTGTAGCAGACGTAAAACATCCAGTGCAACAAGCATTAGTTGCTATGGTTGGTGTTTTTATAGATACAGTTATAGTATGTACTGCAACAGCTTTAGTAATATTAGTAACAGGAGCTAACAACTCAGGTGCAGAAGGTGTTGGTATTGCAATGTCTGGTTTCCAAACAGCTTTTGGAGATATAGGAGCTGGTTTCTTAGCAGTAGCACTTACAGCATTCGCATTTACTACAGTTGTTGGTTGGTATTACTTTGGTGAAGGTAATATTAAATTTTTGTTTAGAGATAATACAACTGCATTAAGAGTGTATCAAATATTAGTATTTGTATTTATAGTAGTTGGGGCTTCAGCTAAAGTAGAATTTGTATGGCAGTTAGCCGACCTATGTAATGGACTTATGGTTATTCCGAACGTTATAGGTTTATTCTTACTATTAAGTGAAGCAAAAGCTTTATATCAAGATTACGAAAGACAAATGGAGTCTGGACAACCGCTTACTCACCATTATGGATATGAAAATTTATAAGAGGTAAATAAAAAGGATTCAGACTTCTGAATCCTTTTTTTATTATTAATACTATATTACTTTAGCTCCTAAAGTATTTTTGAAGTGTGATAGGGCAAATTCATGGCCACTTGGACTAAAACTAGCAACTCCATCAGAATGTATAACTATTTCAAATCCTTTATTATAAGCATCAATCGCTGTATGAAGGATGCAAATATCTGTGCAAACACCTATGAGATGAACTTCTTTAATATCTCGTTCTCTAAGTTTTAGTTCAATATCTGTTCCTACAAAAGCTGAATACCTAGTTTTATTACAATAATAAACATTTTCTGAGTTTTTTATTTGTTGGTAGTAGTCTTCTAAAGAGCCATAAAGTTCTCTCCCTTTAGTTCCTTCCAGATTATGAGGATTAAAAAGAGATGCTTCTGGGTGTAGAGAATCGTTTTGGTGGTGAATATCAATAGGGAATACTATAAAATCCCCTTTATTGTAAAATTCTTTTGTTATTTCCATAATTCGTTCTTCTAGATCTTGGCCAGGCTTTCCGCAAGTTAAGGCTCCATCATCTGCTACAAAGTCATAAGTATAATCAATATTTAAAAGTGTTCTTTTCATTGGACCTCCTTAAATTTCTTTTTCTAGTATAATAATATCATATGTTATGCATATTAACTTTATATGCGGGTAAAATTTATATATAGGAATATTAAAGGGGTGTTAATTTATGAAATTTATATTTACTGAGAGGGCTAAAAATTATATAGATAAAGAAAATATAGAAAATATCTATATAAAAATGTCAACGGTTAGTAGTTGAAGCGTTCACTTTAGACCGTTGGTCAAAAAAGGTAAACCTGAATTTCCTGAAGCTTTTGAAGAGTACAATCAAGAAGGAATAAAAATATATTATGACTATGCACTTGCTCCATCAAATAAATTTTTAATTGGTTATCAAAGAATAGGTTCTTATGAACTATTAGTCCCAGGAGAAGATAGAATTTAATATTGATTATAGACTACATTAGCTGATTATATTCTCAAATTTAGTTTATAGTTTTAATTGTAAATTATTAAAACAAAATAAAAAATAATATTTTATAATGAATTTAATAGTGTTATTAAATTTATTGAGGAAAGGAGTTTAGATATGATTAATACCTTAGTGGTGGCTTTAGTCTCAGCATTTGCTTCGATTATTCATTTTACAGTTGGTATGGGAGATCTTAGAGTATCTTTAGGAATTATAGTTTTTGTTTTAGCTTTATATTACAATGAAGATATGAAACCAATACCTACAGCTTTTTTTACAGGTATTGCTGTATTCTTAATGAGATTAATAGTTGTTGCTATATCAGGAGATGTGGTCTCTCAATTAACAGCATCTTATCTACTTGAAGTTTTATTTTACTTAGGTTATGGAATTCTTTACGAGTTCGTAATTAGAAAGAATAAATCAATAAAATCAGACCCACTGATTTTATTATTGATTATTTGTGATTTTGGCGGTAATGCTTTAGAGCTTATAGCTAGATATATATTATTAGGAGATAACTTTCAATCACTTACCTTACAAAATCTGTTTTTAGCAGCATTTATTAGATCAGCTATGATATGGGTTATAATAAAGGTTATTAGTAGTCAAAAAAAAACTATTGAAAACTAAATGAATACATTAAGCTAAAGGAAAATCAGTCTGTAATAAATAATAGATAATGAGGCATTTAATGATATTTAGCCTTAAAGTTTTGCTTTAAGTATTAATATTAATAAAATGAAATCAAAACTAATTTAAAAAGAATCTTAATATTAAGATTCTTTTTTTGTGTATAATCATAATTTATTTGATTTTTTTATAAATTACTTGTATTTTTTTAATGTAAGTCAAGGGGGAGTTAATTTGTACTTTATTTTAAGACTTATATTTTAATGTATGACTATAAAATTGATAGATAATATAAAGTAAATGCTTTTGGAAGAAAATGCTTTACGCTTACACATTATAAAGTGGTTTATTAATAATTTATTTAATAAATGAACTGTAAAATATTTTAATATCTAATAAAATTATCTTCCTTGATTCTTAAAAATATGTTTGATAATATCACTTTTATAATAAAAAAATTTAATAGGAGGAGTTAAACATGGTAAAAAGTATCATTGTTGCTTTATTAGCAGCTGTAGCCTCAATTGTTAACTTATCAGTCGGCATGGGCGATCTAAGGGTTTCTCTTGGAATTATTGTATTTATCATCGCGTTATATTTCGATAAGAATATGAAACCAATACCATCCGCTGCAATAACAGGTATAGCTGTCTTTTTAATGCGTCTAATACTTGCAGCAATCTCAGGAAACGTTGTTACAAGTTTAATCATATCTTACTTGCTAGAAGATTTATTCTACTTAGGATATGGGGTTATTTTTGAATATATTGTAAGAAGAGATAGAATTGAGGACAATAATCCTTTAATTCTGCTTTTAATGATTTGCGATTTCGGAGGAAACTCGCTAGAACTTCTTGCAAGATATTTCTTAATGGGAGATAACTTTCAATCATTAACATTACAAAACTTATTTCTTGCAGCCTTTGTGAGATCTGCAATAATATGGCTTGTAATAAAAGTAATGGAAAAGTCAAAAAAACAAGTAACAGCATAAGAAAATATTAAAAATAAGAAATGAATTAAATAAGGAGAGATAATGGAGTTCTTAAATAATTTTGTAACCCAAGTAAATAATATATTATGGGGCTACATACTAGTTATTGGTTTAGTTG
This sequence comes from uncultured Peptoniphilaceae bacterium, assembly GCA_964432945.1. GTDB lineage: Bacteria > Bacillota > Clostridia > Tissierellales > Peptoniphilaceae > CAYSPO01. The sequence continues at coordinate 717 of CAYSPO010000034.1, read as the reverse complement.
GATTAGGAGTATATTTAACTATTAGGCTGAAGTTCCCTCAAAAAAGAGTTGGACCAGCTTTAAAAAGAATGATTAGAGATATCGTTAACAAAAAGCCAGTTGAAGAAGGTAAAATGACACCTTTCCAATCGCTTTCTACTGCAGTTGCAGCACAAGTAGGAACAGGTAATATAGTAGGTGTAGCTACAGCTATTGCTTCAGGGGGACCTGGTGCAGCATTTTGGATGATACTATCAGCTTTCTTCGGAATGTCTAGTATATTCTCAGAAGCGGTATTAGCACAAAAGTATAGAGAAACTAAAGACGGAGTTCTTGTTGGTGGACCTGCTTACTATATTAAAAATGGACTAAATTCACCTATACTTGCTAATATATTTGCAGTTTTCTGCATTTTAGCATTAGGTGTTGTAGGTATAATGGTACAATCTAACTCTGTTGTAATTTCATTGAATGACTCATTTGGAATTCCAAAAGTTATAGTTTCTGCAGTTCTATTAGTAGTAGTTGCAGTTATCTTAATGGGTGGAATGGATAGGATTGCTACTTTCTCAGAAAATATTGTTCCGATTATGGCTTTTGCTTATATATTTGGATCATTAATAGTTGTAATTGTAAACAGATCAAACTTTCTACCAGCTCTTAAAGCTATCTTTGTTGGAGCATTTACTCCTCAAGCGATAAGCGGTGGTGCCTTAGGTATTACAGTTCAAAGTGCTA
>CAYSPO010000033.1:0-15338 GCA_964432945.1 uncultured Peptoniphilaceae bacterium | reverse complement strand
TATAGAGAATTAAATTTAAAAGATAAAAAGAATGATATGACAGAAGAAGAAATATATGATTTATTAGCTTCTGATGGAATGCTAATAAAAAGACCTATTTTATTAATAGATGACAAGGTATTAGTTGGGCCACAAGTAAAAAAATATTTAGAAAATAAATAAAAAATAAGCGTTCAATCTAGATTGAACGCTTATTTTTACATAACGTATACTTCTTCATACAATAATTCTTTTATTTCCATTAATTCTTCTTTATTAGATTTTCTACTAGTCATTAGCTTAAGTGGAATTGGCTCTTTATCTGCCTCTAAAGCTGGTTGCTTATATGGAAAATCATTAAAATAAAATCCATTTCTTTCGTAGAATTTAACTCTCTTTTCAGAAATATTACATTGAATTGGTTCTACTTCTAAGAAAGTTGTTTTATCAAACTCTTCTAATACCTTATTTATAATCTTTGAACCTAGCCCTTGATTTCTATATTTTTTATTAACAGCAAAATGTTCAATGAAAATATAATCTTCAAGATCCCATATAGCTACAAAAGCCTTGATATCTGATAAATTTTTCATTACATAAATATCGTAATTAGCTAATGATAAAAGAGATTTTTCTCCTTCATAAGACCTTCTTTCATTGTCAGGAAAAGCTTCCTCCATAATCATATAGACTTTGTCGAATTCTTCCTTATCAATTTTTTGTAACACTTTAAAACCCCTTACTAATTTTTATTTCTTAAATATATTAAATCACTCTACTAGAAAAACTATTTTCAGCAAATTAATTTTAATATACATATAATATAATATATATTTAAGCTAGTGAATTAATATTAATATTTTTATTTTCTTATCTATTTCTTAATCTCCCAGCTATCTTTCATCAAAATATTCTCTATGGTATCCTCTTTTATATTATTTTTATTCCAAATACTAGTTCCATAGAATTGAAACCCACATTTTTCCTTAACTTTCTCGGATTGTTTGTTCCAAGAAAAATAACTATAAACTATAAAATCTATATTTTTTCCCTTAAATAGCCAGTTGATTACTGCTTTAATAGCTTCAGGCATAAGTCCTTGCCCCCAATAATCTTTAGCTAACACACAGCCAATTTCAACGCCATATAAATCCTCAAAATCTATAAAATATTCTTCGTTATAATAGTCTAAACCAATAGAGCCTATAACTTTCCCAGAATATTCAATAGCAAATGTTCTTTTATCATTAATAAACTGCTGTAAAATCTGCTTAGATTCTCCTATAGATTTATGAGGATTCCAACCTGCCATAGGTCCAGTGTCTTTATCCCTAGCATAAGAAAACAAATCTTCTAAATCAGAATTTTGCCAAGGCCTGAGTATTAACCTTTTTGTAGGAATAAATGTTGTTGAAATATCAATATAACAATTCATTAGTTATTCGAACCTTTCTCTTACACCCTTAAGTTTTTCTATGATTTTTAAATCATAAGGACATCTTGTTTCACAGTCCCCACACTCAATACAATCACTTGCTTTAATATCACTAGCTTGATATCTAGAATCTGCCCAATCTCCTAAATTATACTTAGTTTTATATAAATCTAATGTAAATAAACCCGATATATTAATTCCAGCAGTACATGGTTGACAGTAGTTGCATCTTCTACAAAAATCTGTTCCTAGTTGGCTTGCTACAGTAAGTAATTCATTTCTTTCTTCATCTGTAAGAGCTTGAAAATCCTTTGCTATCTGTGCATTTTTTCTTATTTCTTCTACACTTCCCATGCCTGGTATAGCAAGAGTTAAATTTTCATTTTCTAATATATACCTTAGAGCTTGCTCACCGTTATTCATTAAAACGCCGCCTGCAATAGGTTTCATAGCTATGGTTCCAATATTATTTTTATACGCTTTTTCTAATAGTGGAACTCCTTGTGATTCAACTGCATTTATCGGAAATTGCATTGTAGAGAAATCTGGACAATCTAGAGCTTTATTCATTAAATCAGCACTATGACTCGTAATACCAATTTCTTTGATGTATCCAGCTTTTTTTATCTCTTTAAAAAATTTCATCGCTCCGTTTTCGCCCATAACTGTTTCATATTCTTCAATTTTTGATATATTATGGAACTGGTAAAGATCTATACATTCTACTCCTAAATTTTTATACGATATTTCAAAATCTTTCTTTGCTTCTTCATAAGTTCTTCCCATAGTCTTAGTAGCTATATAAAAGTCATTAACACCTAGTTTTTTTAAGGCATAGCCTATATATTCTTCACTAACTGTATATCCTCTTGCTGTATCAACAAAATTTATACCTTGATCTAAACATTCCTTAATTAAAAGAACCGCTTGATCCTTATCGCATTGTTGAATAGGAATACCGCCAAATCCAATAATAGAAACTTCAAAACCTGTTTTCCCAAGCATTCTAGTTTTCATTATGAGCCACTCCCTTTATTTTTTTTCAAATAATGCTACTGCTTCAACATCTCTTGTCCAAGGAAACATATCTACTGGTTTTACTTTTACTAGCTTATAAGCTTTTTCTAAATCTCTAAGTTCTGATTTTAATTCTAAAGGATTGCAAGAAATATATACTATTTTCTTTGCATTAGACTTAATTAATCCTTCTATTGCTTTTTCATTTAAACCTGACCTAGATGGATCCACAAAAATCACATCAACTGGATTTTCTTCTAAATCAAATTTCTCCAAATATTCTCCAGCATCCATATCTGTAAAATATGCGTTTTTAATCTTATTTAACTTTGAGTTATAAATAGCATCTCTAATTGCATTACTATTGCTTTCTACTCCGTAAACTTGCTTACAAAATTGTGATAAATATAAACTTATAGTTCCTATACCACAATAAGCATCAATAACTATTTCATTACCTTTTAAGTCTGCATAATCAAGAGCAGTTTTATAAAGATTTTCAGCCATCTTAGTATTAACTTGATAAAAACTTTGTGAACTAATTCTAAAATCTAGTCCATGAAGTCTGTCAATAATATATCCATTACCATAAGCAGTAAATTCAGTATCTCCTAAAATCATACTTGTATTAGAATCATTTACATTAAATACAATACTAGTAATCTCAGGATTTTTTTCTAAAATAGCATTAACAAAATTTTTACTTGAAGGAACTTGTGCATCAGTCACGATAATTGTTAAAAGGTATTGTGAAGTTCTTTTTCCAACTCTTACTAGTGATCCTCTAAATAAACCATTACCACTTTCTTCACTATAAACTGACCACTTAAAAGACTCTACTAAATCCCTTACATTTTTATTAATTGCTTGGGCAGTCATATCTTCTATTAAGCATTGATCAACTTCAATAACTTTTTTTGTTCCTTCAATATATTTACCCATTTTAATTTGACCTTTTGCATATTGACATGCATCATGGACTTTATTCCTATAAAAATAAGGATTATTCGCTCTAAGGATTTCTTCAACCTTTGTTCCAAATAGACTTTCCATAAATTCTTGTTTTTTTGCTAAAGAACTTGGATAATCATCATGTCTATACTTACATCCACCACATTTATCTATAACATTACAAATCATCTTTACACCATTTTCTTTTTTATACTTTTTTATATTTTTGCCATTAATTCTTCTATTACTTGAGCAGCCCCTAAACAATCATTATCTCTATATAATCTTGATGTTAAAAGAATACTTTTTTCAAACCCGGTTGATACACAAGGTATGCTGATAGAAGGGCAGCCAGTTAAATTAGCGGGTATCGTAAATATATCAGCTTCATAAATATTCTCTTTGATATCTACATTAAATGGAATATTAGGACTTGCTGGGCTTATTATTGCCTGGCAAGTTTTAAAGATTTCATCAAACTCGGAAATCATTTGTTTCTTATTTAGAACTGCCTTGTTATAATCTGTTGCAAATTCTTCCTTATTCAAAATCTTATGACCAAAGTTTATTCTTCTTTTAACTTCTTTCCCGAAAGCATCTTCGTAAATTAAATGAGTAATATTTTCTTCATTAGTTACTTTTTTATTAGACATCATATAATTAAATTCTTTGGGGTCTAATTGTGAAAAATGCTCATATACCTCAGTATTGCTCAAAATATTATAAGTTTCTATTGTGTTTAGAATTGATTTTACTGAAAATTCATAAAATTCTACACCGTTCTCTTTTAGGATTTCTATTGTCTTAATATAATCATATTTAACTTCTTCCTCAATAGGAAACTCCCAATATTCTTTAATCAATGCTAGTTTCAAATCACTTAGCTTAAAATTTGATATATCATTTATGGAATTATTAGTTACTGATGTTATATCTTTATAATCTTTACCAGATAAAGCTAAGGCTAATATATATGAATCTTTTACATTTTTAGCTATACTTCCAACTGTATCTAATGAGTTAGACATCGTCATAACACCATACTTTGAAATAGTTCCATAACTTGGTTTATAGCCTACTAAACCACAAAATGCTGCAGGCTGTCTAGTTGACCCTCCTGTGTCAGTCCCTATTGCTGCTAAAGCCTCTTTTCCTGCCACTGCTACCGCAGAGCCTCCGCTAGATCCTCCCGGAACTAAACTCTTATCGAGAGGATTTAAACTAGGACCAAAATAAGATGTTCTAGTAGATGAACCCATAGCACATTCATCCATATTAGCTTTTCCTAAAATTATAGCTTCTTGTGAGCTTAATTTATATGCTACAGTAGAATTCTCACTTGGAAAATAATTATAAAAAAACTTAGAGGCACAAGTCATTCTTTCGCCTTTAAAAGCAATATTATCTTTAACTGCGATAGGAATTCCAGCAAGTAAACCTATTTCACTATTTTTCTTTAGTTTTTCATCAATCATATCTGCTTGTTCTAATGCTTTTCTTTCATCAATAGAGATATAAGCATTTAGATTACTTTTATTAATATTATCATAATATTTCTTCACAACTTCTCGGCAACTTACTTCTTTATTTATATATGCCTTATGTAGTTCACTTATACTTAAATTCGTAAGATCCATTTTTTCTCCTAGATATATAGTTACTCATTATTATATAGCAAATCTACAAAATTTGATAATATTTGATTAACATTCCTAATCAATTAATAAATTAAATAAATAATGGTGCATTAACATGCACCATTATTTCTGTTTTATTTCTTTTTCATATCTAATAGTATTGGAGTATGATCTTGCCTTGGCCCTGAATCTATCATCTCTGATTTAATTATCTGATCTTTTACCCTCTCGCTTACTAAAAAGTAATCTATTCTCCAGCCAGAGTTATTTATTTTAGATGTTTTAACTCTTTGAGCCCACCAAGTATACATTCCTTCAACATCTCCGTGAATATATCTAAAGCTATCTACAAAGCCTTTATCTAACAAATTAGTAAACCCTTCTCTTTCTTCATCTGTAAATCCAGCTGAAAACCTATTATTTTCTGGGTGTGCTAAGTCTATTTCTTGATGTGCAACATTAAAATCTCCAGTTGCAATAACTGGTTTTATTTCATCTAATTCTTTTAGATAATTAGCATATAATATATCCCATTCCTGCCTATCTTCTAACCTATCCAAATTATTTCCTGCATTAGGAGTATATACATTAGTAAAGAAGAATTTTTCAAATTCTAAAGTAATAATTCTTCCTTCTAAATCCATAGTACAAGGTGCTCCCAGCTGAGGAGTAGTAACATCAGCTTCAAGATAATTTTTATAAAATATCATAGTTCCTGCATAGCTTTTTCTAGCTGGCTCTTGAGAACTAACCCAAACATATTCATAATCTGGAAATATTTCAGCTAATATTTCTTGATGTTTTTTTGTGGGCCCTTTGGCTGGTAATTTAGTTTCCTGAATTGCAATAATATCAGCATCATAACTATCGATAGTTTTAAGAACTTCTCTGGACATCTTAGCTCTATTAGAATCGCTAGTTAAGGCTGCATTTATGGAATCAATATTCCAAGATATAAATCTAATCATTTATTACCTCCTAATTTATATAAAATAATATATTTATAATTTCAAAGTTTCACAAGTAATATAATACACGATATCCTATCAATAAAGCTATTGCAAATCTGTTATAATATTAATAAGAACTTTTAAAATTAAATTTAGCACACAAAATAACATATGTTAACTGTAATTATTTGAGGAGGTATATAATGAAAAAACTTGGTTTTGGTCTTATGAGGTTACCTACTATAGGAGAAGAAAAAGATAACATCGATCTACAATCCACAAGTGAAATGGTCGATTTTTTTCTAAAGGAAGGATTTACTTATTTTGACACTGCTTGGTTTTATCACAAAGAAAAATCAGAAGATGCTATAAGACAATGCTTAACAGAAAGATACCCAAGAAATGAATATCTTTTAGCCGACAAGCTTCCGATAGCTCTTTTAGAACCTGAAAACAAAAATAGTTCAGAGCTAAGAAAGGATCTAGATTATTACTTTAACAACCAGCTAAAAAGATGTGGTGTAGATTATTTCGACTACTATCTTCTTCATGCCTTAGATAAAAAGAAATTTGAAGTTTCAAATACTTATAATGCATATGAATTTATTTTAGAAAAAAAGAAAAATGGAGAAATAAAAAATGTTGGATTTTCCTTTCATGACACAAGCGATGTCCTAGAAGAAATACTTATAGCCTATCCTGAGATGGATTTCGTCCAACTTCAAATCAACTACCTAGACTGGGAACATGAAACTATAGAATCCAGAAAATGTTATGAAATTGCAAAAAAATATAATATGAATATTATCATTATGGAACCTCTAAAGGGAGGAACCTTGTCTAAACTACCTAAAGAAGCTGAAAATATATTAAAATCATATAACCCTGAATCTTCTATTTCATCATGGGCTATGAGATATGCTGCTTCTTTAGATAATGTTTTTATGGTATTAAGTGGAATGTCTAATTTAGAACAAATAAAAGATAACTGTTCATATATGAAAGATTTCAAACCTTTAGAAATTGCTGAAAAAGAAAAAATAAATGAAGTTGTAAATATTATAAAAAACTCCTCTATTATAGAATGCACAGAATGTGAATACTGTCTTAATGACTGTCCATCTAACATTCCTATACCTACTTACTTTACACTTTTTAATAGAGATACCCAAGGTTTAGGAGAAATGCATAAGGAAAAATATAAAGATACTATTTCCAGAAAACCTGCCCCATCTGCTTGTATTGAATGTGGAGCTTGTGAAAATATATGTCCTCAGCACTTAACAATAATAAAATATTTAAAAGATATAGAAAAACATTTTGAATAAAATCAAGCGTACACATGATTTTTTATATTTATATAAATATAAAAAATTTCAAGAATCTAATTGTAGATATATTACTTAAAGCAAAACGGATATCTTATGATATTGCATTTATCTATATTTTGCACAGCATTAACTTGCAAAATCTTTTTTAGGGATGTATACTTGAAATGAATATGATATATAAATATTAATAAAAGGAGGAAATGGTAAATGGATAGTCATAGTTGTTCGGATAATTATAACTTCATATACATGCATAAATCCACTAGCCATCTCTTTTTCTAATTCAAATCTTAAATTTATCGTGTCTATTGGAATTTAGCAGTTTATACTGCTTTTTTTATGCATAACAATAATTATCAACTTATTTTCCAATCACCATAAAAGAAATAATGAAAAATATAGAATTTATCGAAAAACTAAAAATATTATTAGAAGAGCACAAAATTGTAGAAGTAAGAGAACTTTTAGAAGGCCTTCACCCAGCAGATATAGCCGAACTAATGGATGAACTAAATCCAGAGGATATACTTTTAATGTTCAGATTTTTAAAGAAATCTGATGCTGCAGAGGTATTCTCCTATTTAAGTTTATCAAATCAAATTAAGCTTTTGGATATTATTACAACAGAACAAGCAGCTAGGATAGTAGACCAGCTTTATTCTGATGACGCAGTTACTTTCCTAGAAGAAGTGCCTGCAAATTTGGTTACAAAGATTTTAGTTCATACATCCAAAGAAAAAAGAGATCTTTTAAATAAATTCCTAAGCTATAAAGAAGACTCTGCTGGAAGTGCAATGACAGAAGAATATTTAAAGGTACTCCCTAATATGACTGTTGGAGAATCTTTAAATAGAATAAGAAACCAAAAGAATAAAATAGCATCTTCTTCTCAAATTTATGTTGTTTCAGAGAGAAAGAACCTTGTAGGTGTCCTTTCTATAGGAGAACTATTAAGAGCAGAAGACAATATGTTAATTAAAGATATTATGACTGAAAATGTTATATCTTGTCATACTGATACAGACCAAGAAGAAGCTCTTCAAATAATACAAAAATATGATTTTATGGCTCTACCCGTAACTGATTCTGAAAATAGATTAGTAGGAATTATTACATCTGACGATTTCCTTGATATTGCTCAAGAAGAAGCCAGCGATGATATATCTATAATGGCTGCAATTCACCCAAGTGAAAAATCTTATTTTGAAACTACTATTAAAGAACAAGCAAAAAACCGTCTACCTTGGTTAGCTTTTTTAACAATTTCTGGAATGATTAATGGACTTATATTAAGTAATTTTGAAGAAGCATTTGTTATTATGCCTATACTTGTAACTTTTATTCCAATGCTAACCGATACTGGTGGAAATACTGGAGCTCAAAGCTCTACCCTTGTAATTAGAGGACTTGCTTTAGGAGAAATAGAAGTATCTGATGCTTTTAAAATTATCTTTAAAGAATTTAAAATTGCATTAATCGTAGGCCTTTGCCTAGGAGCACTTGCATTTTTTAGAGTTATGATTTTCCCACCAAATGATCCAATGATTGGTCTTCTTGTAGGAATTTCTATATTGATAATAGTACTATTATCTCAACTATGTGGTTCTGTGCTTCCAATTCTAGCTGAAAAAATCGGATTAGATCCTGCCCTTATGGCAGCGCCTTTAATCACAACAATTGTTGACGCTGGAGGATTAGTAGTATTCTTCTTATTAGCAAAATTATTCTTTAATATTTAAAATAAAACCTAGGATATTAATATCCTAGGTTTTTTATTTACTACTTATAATACTTTCAGCTATCTTAATTCCATCAACAGCAGCCGACATAATTCCACCAGCATATCCCGCACCTTCACCAGCAGGATAAAGATTACTTATATTAGACCTATAAGAATCATCTCGTTCAAATCTTACAGGAGATGATGATCTAGTTTCAGGTCCTTTTAATACGGCACTCGACCCGTCAAATCCTTTAATTCTTCTGCCCATAAATGGCAATGCTTCTATAATATCCTCCACTACATACTCAGGTAAAGCTTCAGCTAATTTAGATGATGGAAATTCTTCAATACTATAGCTTTCAAGTTTATATTCTCCGGCTACTTCATAAGCTTTCTTTTCATATTTTTCTTGAAAATATACTCCTGCTAAAGGATGAGTAGATTCAAAGTCTTCTTTTCTTATATCCACAAGTAAACCAGCATTTGCATATTCGGAATCTCTTGCGTGTAAGGACATACCGTTAGTTAATAAATGATTTTTCGATGAAGAAGCCATAACTACTTCCCCACCAGGACACATACAAAATGTATAAACTCCTCGTCCAGACTTTGATTTATAACTTAATTTATATTCTGCAGCTCCAAGAATTTCTGATATTTTTTCATCTCCATATTGTGCTTTATTAATTAGAGATTGAGGATGTTCAATCCTAACCCCCATTGAAAAATGCTTCTGAGACATAGCTAATCCTCTTTTATAAAGCATATCAAAAGTATCTCTAGCACTATGGCCTATAGCAAGTATTAAATGGTCACAGCTCAATTTTTGGCTTCCGTTTTCATTTTCTACTATAATACTGGTAATTTTTTCATCATTTAAATTAATATCAGTCAATTTGGTAGAAAATAAGATTTCCCCACCTAAATTAATTATTTCTTTTCTAATATTCTTAACTACATTTTTTAGTAAGTCTGTACCTATATGAGGCTTATGTTTATATAAAATATCATCTGGAGCTCCTGCTCTATTGAATTCCTTAAGTACTTTATATATTCTATAATCTGAAATACCAGTGGTTAATTTACCATCAGAAAAAGTACCCGCTCCACCTTCTCCAAACTGAACGTTAGAATTTTCGTTTATAACTCCTTCATTCCAAAATTTTTCTACATCTTCTGTTCTAGAATCTACATCCCTTCCTCTTTCGATTATTATAGGTTTATAACCCATTTGAGCAAGTATTAAACTAGAAAACATACCACATGGGCCAAATCCTACAACAATAATTTTCTTATCTTTACACAGATTTTCTTCAGGTTTTATATAAGTTCTATTAGGAGCTAAATCAAACCTAAGCTTTCTTTTAGATGTAAAATCAATTGTATAAACCAACTCAATATCAGGTTTCTTTCTAGCGTCTATTGATTCTCTTACTATTTCATAATCAATAATATCAGTCTTTTTTATAGATGCTTTTTTAGCTAATTTATCAACTAAATACTTTTTATCTTCTTTTAAATTTAACTTTATTTCATTTATTCTATACTTATATACTGTCATTTAAGTCCTTTTCTATATGTTTTTCTTAGAATGCCTATCAACAATACTATGGTATTTCTCCAAAGCTAATCTACCTTTTTCACTTAACTTATATCCTCTAATATCAAAGTATTTATCTAAGATATTTAGGTCAATTTTCTCTATAATAATTTTATCAATTTCTTTAGATTTTAATCTTGAGTAACCCTTTAAATTTTCTTTTTTAAGAATTGCTTTTTTATCTTTTAGATTAATATGCTTTAAAGACTCTTTCGAACTTTCTACTTCAACATATGAGTTTTCAACTAGCTTTCTTAAATTATATGGTGCATTTATACCATAAATATATTCAAAATACTTAGGAAACCATGATCTATTAGTGAAATTTCCAAAGTTTATTCTCCACAAAAGTATTATATCTCCAGCTAATAAATTATCCTCTAAAATATTCATGTTTCTCTTAGATACAGGGATAAAATCTTCCTTTTCTAAATCTCTATTAGGCGAAATATAAGGTTTTATAATATAATCGTCATATAATTTTTTCATACCTATCATACTCTAATATTTATCTTTCTTTATCTCTTTATACAAAGATATAAAATTTACTAAAATTAGAGAACTAGATATTATCCATAGATTTTTTGTCATTTGCTCACTCACATCTAATAAAGCAGTCCAATCTTCATTAACTACCCACTCATTATTTAAACTGCATACAAAGCAAAGAGCTATTATTAAAGACGAAAGGCTTATAAATCTATAAATTTTACCATTTTTATTTTGAAAAGTTTTTATTATATTTATTAATGCAAAAACACAAGAAAGCATTAAAAATAATAACCACATATACACCTCCTAATAACATATTTCTGATTAAAGAAAATTTATATAAATGCGTCTATAAATTTTATAATATTATATGTTTGAATTATTATATCATTTAAGGCTTGAATTTTCAGAGTTTTAAATATATATAAATTAAAGTTAATAATTGAAATAAAAAAAGACTTTTATAAGTATAAATATCAACTTATAAAAGTCTTTCGAATTATTTACCGCCATAAAGCCCATCATCGTAGTTTTTATTGTATATTATATCAATACTATCTAGATGATTTTCTTTCATTTTTTCTTCTATTATTTTTTTACTTCTATTTCTTTCAATTAGATTGACAGTATTTTCTAAACCATTAATTATTTCATCAAACATATAAAAAGGCATACCCATACCCATTTCACTTTTTTCCCATTGAGACAATAATCTAGTTCCAGCACATAACATAGAAACATTAATACAATTATTTTCAAATGGATAAGAAGTACATTCTTGACATATTGCCTGCATACCAGCAAGTTTCACATCTTTAACTTGACCGTTATGATAAGCATATCCTTGAACTAGTCTCATTATATTAAAAGGCTCACTCACTATAATAGCAACATCAGGCTCAATTTTAAATTCTCTTAAAGGCATAATTGCAACGCCATAAACTTTATGTTTGCAATAAACCATATCTTTACTCACAGATCTTCCAATGCAAAGATTTTTATAGGTCCCTATTTCAACTCTACCTTTTCCAGAATCATCAAGGGGTGTAACTTCATCTAGTCCTAGAGCTTTAGCTGCTGACATACAGGCGAAATTTTCCAATCTAGCTTTTTTACTTACACCTCTCATCGCATCTCTAACTATAGTACAATAAGCCATTTTACTATCAAAAGCTTCAGCTGGAAATTCATCAAATTCTTCTTTAGTAAATAAAAATTTAATTCCTGCAACTTCCCTTTTCATATCTAAATAAGTATATAGTTTTTTTAAATTAATTTCTAAATTTTCCATCTATACTCCTAGTTAAATAATACGTAAGTAGAGTCATATCTTTCATTAAATTTATTTTTGAATTCTTCATCTTCTTGTTCTTTTAAGATAGCTTTTACCCAATCTTCGTTTTCATCTTCTTTATCTACTATTAATCCTAGAGGGAAATCAGTATTTGTTGGATCTTCATATAAGAATTTAGTATGGTCATATCCTGCATCTCTAACTGCATTAGCACCAGATATAATTGCGTCAACATCCTCCATACTTCTAGTAGTTGCTGTTATTTCAGTTTCTAAAATTTCTATATCTTTAATATTTTCTTTGATATCTACTTTACTATAGAATTCTCCAGTTTTCTCATCTAATTCTATAAAACCAAGTTCATCTAATATTCTCAAACTCCTATCAAGGTTAGCAGGATCTCCTGGAACTGCAATTGTAGCACCTGTAGGTATTTCTTCCAATGTGTCATATTTTGCTGAATACATAGCATTTCTAAAATAATACATGTAAGGCTCTGGCATAACTAAATTTGAATTATTTTCTTTATTGAAAGTATCTAACCAAACTTTATGATTTAAGATAACTCCATCAATGCTTCCTTCTTTTAATGCTGTCGCTGGAAGATGATTACCATCAAAAACTACTGGCTCTATAATATAGCCTTCATCTTCAAGACCTTCTGCTAAAAAAGTAATAATTGGTTCTGTTATAGACATACAGCCGATTTTAATTGTTTTATTTTCTTCATCATCTTCAGCAGTTTCATCCTTAACTGTTTCATTTGTACCTGCTACTTGTTCTTCTGTAACTTCTTCTTTACTTGAATCACTAGTTGTATCACTATTATTACAACCAACGATTAATAAAGATAACCCCATTAATAGTAAAAACATTTTTATTATTTTTGAATTTTTCATATTACACTCCTAATTTTTATTTTTATAAAATAAATTATTAACTTATTATAAAATTAATATTTTATTGAATACTCTTTTTATATAACCAGTTTCCAAATAGCTGAGTTACCTGAACCATTAAGAACAGTATGAATACTGAAGTATATAAAACAGAGTTATTAAAACTTTGGTATCCATAGTTTAATGCAATTGCACCAATTCCTCCCCCACCTACTGCTCCAGCTATTGTACTTCCTGCTATAAAATTGATTGTAGCCATAGTAGCAATACTAATAATATTTGGAATTGATTCTTTTACTATTACACCCAGCACTATCTGTAAATCTGATGCTCCAAAAGATTGAGCCGCTTCTATTAACTGAGAATCTACACCCTTATAGGTATTCTCTAAGGCTCGTGCTATAAAACAAGTTGCTGCTAGAGTTAGAGGAAGTATAACTGCCTTTTCTCCAACTGTGGTTCCTATTAGTTTTCTTGTTAAAGGTGAAATTGCCACTATTAGAATCAATATCGGAAAAGATCTAACTGTGTTTATAAAGAAATCTAACACTTTATATAATTTTTTCTTTGGATTTAATCCATCTGGAGAGTATAGTGTTAAAAACACTGATAAAATAAAGCCGAAAATCATTCCAAAAAATACTGTTAGCCCAACTATTTTTATTGTTGCTAAAACAGATGGAGCAATAATTTTAGTAAAAAACTTCCACCATTCCTGAAAGAATTGTGATTTAACCATTTTTTCCTCCTATCCTACTCTTTTCCAAATTAAATTTTCTTTATCCAAATACTTAGAAACACTTAGATAATTTGCATCCTCAATATTAATTGTTATAGATTCCAGCTGATCTTCTCCGTAAACTTCCATATCCCCAGCTAAAACTAAACAATCTATATTTAAATCCCTAGAAAGTCTACTTACTACAGGGATATTTCCACTTTCCTTTGTAAAATAAATCTCTAAAGTACAACCATTTTCAGGAATTAATAAATCTGAATTACCCATTAAATTCTTTAAGGCTTGAGGTTTTTCCCTGAAAATTTCCTCAACCTTTCCTTGGCTTGCTACTATTCCATCTTCTAAAATCGAAATCTCATCACAAATACTTCTTAAGACTGACATTTGATGGGTAACAACCACTAAAGTAATACCAAGATTTTTATTTATATTATCTAAAAGCTCGATGGTTGACTGAGATGTTTTTCGATCTAATGCAGAGGTAGCCTCGTCACATAACAAAATTTCAGAATTTAAACTTAATGCTCTAGCAATTGCTACTCTTTGTTTTTGTCCCCCAGAAAGTTCATTAGGTTTTGAATGTATTTTATTTGGTAGTTCAACTAACTCTAGCAATTCTCTAACTTTATTATCTATATCATCATTATCATAATTCCAACATCTTAAAGGCAAAGCTATATTATCGTAAACATCTAATCTATTTAGTAAAGAGAAATTCTGAAATATCATTCCAATATCTTTTCGGAGTACACGTAATTCATTTTTACTTAAATCTTTAACTTCAACACCCTTAACTTTTAAACTACCAGAATCATAATCTTCTAAGCCATTAATACATCTTAATAATGTTGATTTTCCTGTTCCACTTCTACCAATAAGCCCATACTTAGAACCTTTTTCTATATTAAGATTTATTCCTTTTAAAACTTTTACACCATTATATGACTTTTCTAAATTTTGTATGCTTATCAAAATATCACCACTTCTCATTATATTTTTATAAATTAAGCTAGAGTTAATTAAACATATATCTATACTATAGAATTTTCTTAAATAATGTTTATTTACATTAACTATCTAATTAATAAAATATAAAAACTTGCTTAATAAATATAAAATGTTGTCAATAATTAAATTAATTACATTCAAAAATATTCTAATTTAAAAACAATTAATTTTTATAACAACATAAATCATAATAATTATTATTCTTCTTATTAATCTATATACCTCCATATCCTTACTAGTTGGTTATCTAATATCATTACTTCTGAATAAAATATGAAATAGC
>CAYSPO010000032.1:13813-15754 GCA_964432945.1 uncultured Peptoniphilaceae bacterium | reverse complement strand
CTAGCTGCAAAAAACATTATAGGGAGCATTGCAAATATAATTAAAGTTAAATACACATTTATATTAATTAAAATTAAAAAAGATACTATAAACTTAATACCTGCAATTAAAAATTCTTCTGGACAATGATGAGAAAACTCAGTTACATCAAAAAGATCTGTTGTCATTCGATTCAAAAGATGACCGACTTTTGTTTCATTAAAAAAGTTATCAGAAAGTCCTTGAACATGGTCAAAAATATCCCTTCTCATATCTTTTTCAATTTTCGCTCCCATCATATGACCTGTGTATTGCATATAGTATTGTGCTGCTATTTCAATTACTCTTAACACTACATAAAGTGCTGCCAAAGATAAAACAAAACCAACATTAAGGGTATCTGAGTTTGATAACCCCATATTAGTTAGCTGTCTAAATATCAATGGAAAAACTAATTCACATATAGTGGTAAAACCAGCAAAAAGCATATCCTTAAAGAATATGCTCTTGTATGGTGAGTAATATGAAGTAAATCTTCTTATTAATCCTTTCGAATTTTTCAATCTATCACTCCTAATCAACTGTTACTTCTATTAAATTATCTGTGTTAATATATCTTTCAGTATAGCCCCAAAGATTGACAAACCAATCCTTGTCTGGTAAGTAAGTTAAATGAAATCCTCTGATTTCTGAAATCTCTTGACCTTCAACTGAGTCTACATCTTCTGGACTTACTTCAGTGGTTTCGTAGGTGATTAAACCTCCAATATAAGCTGTGTATGAACCGTCATCATTTGAATAAATATCAAATGAATCTGGATCAAATTCCATAGATTTATAATCTCTATAATAGATTATATCAGAATCAACTTCAGAATCTATAAGTGACTTAGCTGAAGATAATTCTGGCTCAATAATACTTGTAAATGGATTCATAGACATTTTTAGCCTAGCTTCTTCATCTTCTTTAAGGAGTTGAACAACTTTTTCCATTATAACCTGCATATTATCTTCACTATTCAAATTAGCTTCTAAGTAAATACTAGCTTCACCGTCATAAGTATATTCATCTGAAAAAGAAAATCCCCAAGGAAATTCTTCTTTAACCTGAATTTTATCTCCTTGCTTAATGTTAACTCCATCTAAAAGATTAAATTCTCCTACACTAAGTCCTGTGTCTTTACCATTAATATAAACCTGTGCTTTTTCAGGAGACTCTAAATATAAACTAACATCACCAGCTATATCTGATTTTTCTAATTCACTTTCTTCCTCTGTTATGTCCTTCTCATCCTCTGCGTCAATAACAGCAAAATCTAAATCGTTTATATCTACTACAAGCACTCCTGAATCAAAATTAGGATTTGTATTAGATACATTTACATCAAAACTATCTTCTCCTTGGCTCAAAATATACTTACCTGGAATTAGCATTACTTCCCTAGCTGAACCAGTATATTCTTTTCCTGCGAATGTATAAGTTATTCCATCATTTGCAGTTAAATTTGTGTTTACTGTGTCCAAGACTATTTTATAATCGTTAAAGAATAAGTACTTTTTACCAACTTTTTCTAACCTATAAACTCTATTTGATTCATAGTCAGAATTTTTAGTTAGCTTTATCGAATCTTCTTTTATAGCTCCCATTAAAGAAGACTTAAATATATCATTTTCATTCATTAACTTAACAAAGGATTGAATTTCAACTTCTTCTATCGGACTATTGTCAGACTTAGCTATCAAAGAAGCAGTTTTTGCATAGTCTTTATTTATTACAGCATTTTCAAAATTCTCAATAACAGAATTTTTGCTTGTCTTAGCTGTTAAATAAGCACCACTTGCAAATATTAAAGCAAGGCAAAGTAAAATTGGAATAATGTACTTTCCAAGTTTCCCGTTGTCGTCATTACGATTATTTTCTTTTTTTACTTTAGGTTTAACTTTCTTAACTTTCTCTTTTTT
>CAYSPO010000032.1:0-13713 GCA_964432945.1 uncultured Peptoniphilaceae bacterium | reverse complement strand
CTTACAATTTTTGGATTATCTTTGTATAAGTCATCATAAGGAGTTCTATAATCAAAATCTACTTCTTCTTCATCTAATTCATCGAAATTCGGAAAATCATTTACTTTTTCGGCGTTTTTATTAGAACTGATAAAAGCCTCTTTATTGAAACTTTCTCTATCTATCTTATGACCACAAGACCTGCAAAATTTATCATTTTCTTTTATATTTTCGCCACACTCAGGACATTTGCTAAAGTCTGGGGTTACTAAGCTACCGCAGACCTTGCAAAACTTATCTCCTTTATCAAGGCTCTCACCACAATTATTACAATTCATTCTAATTTTTCTCCCTACCTAGAATTTTATTAAAAAAGCCAGGCTCATTTTTCGTTTCATCAGACCTAGCTCTAATTGTGATTTTATTTGTCCCACATTTATTGCAGTAAATACCATCATTTGTATTTCCGCAATTAGGACAAACCTCGCCAACGCTAGATGCATAATCATCTACAATAAGTTCTCCGGTGCTAGGATTATGCATCTTTATCACCTTTTTTTAAATCAGCTCCACAAACTCTGCAAAATTCATCTTCTAAAGGAATTAACACATCGCAAACAGAACAGTTTTGCTTATCCTTATAGAATTCATTTAAATTAAAACCACAATTTGTGCAAAAGTTATATTCATCTTTGAATTCTGTTGAACAATTAGGACAGCTGTGCTCTTCTTTAGCTGGAGCGTTTTCATGATCTTTTAAATACTCAGCTATTTCTAATTCAAGTATAGATCTTGAGATATCACTATATTTATCTGATAGTTCTATTCCATCTATAAAATCTTTGTGAACAGTTTTACCCAGTTGTATATATAAATCTAAAATTTCATTCATTTAAATCTACCCCTACTTTCTAATAAATATAATATCATATCCCTATACCTAAAACATTATTAAAGTAAATTTTTTAGTTCATCAACTAAGCCATTAAATACACTAAATGCAGAATTAAAAGTATCAGGATTTAATATATCTGCCCCTGCTTTTTTAAGTTGATCTATTGGGAAATTTCTTCCTCCATCAGCAAGGAAATTTAGATAATCTTCTAAATTTTCTCCATCTAAGATCTTCTTAGAAAGTATTACTGCTGACAAAAATCCTGTAGAGTATTTGTAAACATAAAAGTTTCTATAAAAATGAGGAATTCTTGACCACTCATATTTTATTTTGTCATCTATTATTACACTATCTCCAAAATAATCTTCATTTAATTTCAGATACATATCATTCATTAAATCTAGAGTTAGAGCTTCTCCTTCTTCAACAGTTTCATGAGTCATTTTTTCAAATTCAGCAAACATTGTTTGTCTAAAAACTGTACTCTTAAATGAATTTAGATAATGATCAACTAAATAAAGTTTTTCCTCATCACTTTGTGCATTTCCAAGTAGGTAATTTAATAATAGCAATTCATTTGTAGTAGAAGCTACTTCTGCAACAAATATTGTATAGTTAGAATAAATATAAGGATTATTCTTTCTTGAGTAATATGAGTGCATTGAGTGACCAAGCTCATGAGCTAAGGTAAACATTGAATCTAAATCATCAGTGTAATTCATTAGAATATATGGATCTGAAGAATAAACTCCCCATGAATATGCTCCACTTTTCTTACCTTTTCTTGGATAAACATCAATCCATCTTTCATCAAATGCTCTTGCTAATACTTTACTATAATCTTCACCTAATGGTTTTAGAGCTTCTTTAATTGTTTCTACAGCTTTCTCATAAGGAATTTCGTCGGTCATATCACCAGCTATTGGTAGATAAACATCGTACATGTGTTGTTCATCTAAATTTAGGGCTTCTTTCTTTAATCTATAATATTCGTGTAAACCTTCTAAGTTTTCTCTAACAGATTTAATTAAATTTTCATAAACTTTAACATCAACATCATCTTTGAATAATTCCATTTGAATAGCTGAGTCGTATGATCTTAACTTAGCTTCTGTCACTAGATTCTTCACATTATCTTGCATAAGAGTTGAAATAGTATTTTCTACTCCAGCATATACATCATAGTATGAATTAAACGCTTCTTTTCTAACTTCTACATCAGAATCTCTAAGGTAATTAACAAAATTTGCATTAGTTAATTCTGCATTATCTTTAGATTCTAGGTTAGGAAACTTCATATCAGCATTAGTTAACATATAATAAGCACTTTGAGGTGCTTGTGCCATTGTACTAAGAGATCCTAAAATAAATTCTTCTTTTTTAGAAAGAGTATGAGCTTTAAACCTATAAGTGTCTTCTAAAAATTTTCTATAAGACTCTAAATCATTTTTCTTAATTAATTCATCTAATTCTTCTTGAGAAAGTTCAAGAATACTTGGATTTAAAAATGAAAAAGCTGAATTAAATTCACTAAAAACAGCTTCAGCTTCTAAAACTAATTTTTGGCTTTCGCTTACAGTTGAATCCTCATCTCTTGTCATACTTGCGAAAGTATGTATTTGAGACACCAGTTCAGATGCTTCACTAGTTAATTCTAAAATTTCTTTGAAATTACCTTTAAAATCATCTCGAATCTCGTTTACTCTTGAAATCATTTCTTTTAACTTATCTATATCATTACTAAATTCTTCGTTATTTTTATAAATTTTTCCTAAATCCCATGTTGTTTCCATAGTTCCTCCTAATATTTTCATTTTTATTTATAGTATATATCATACCCAAATTAATTGCTTTCAACTACTAGCTAAAGCTCATATAAAAACCGTATTAGGCAGATAAATCAACCCAATACGGTCAGTATTATTTCATAAGCTTTTCTATAATCATCTCGATTTCATCTAGCTTTTGATCAATGTCCTCTTGATTTTTTGACTCAATAGAACCCTTAACGCAATGAGCAATATGATCAGACAGAATTATTTTATTTGTAGATTTCAATAAAGATATTGAAGATAATAGTTGATTAGAAATATCGATGCAATATTGATCTTCTTCAACCATATTTATAATTCCGTTGATTTGACCTCTAGCAGTTTTTAATCTTTTTAAAATTTTATCTTTATCTGACTGCATTATTCTATCGAAGTAACATCAAATCCAGCTTCGTCCAAAGTGTCAATTAAAATTTGGTTATCAAGACTATCCTCAGCTTGAACAACTGCTTGCTCTTTATCTTTATCAACTTTTACTTTGCTCACACCTTCTATGCTATTTAAAGCTTCTTCTACCCTATGGCAGCAATGATCACAGCATAAACCATCAATATTTAAGATAACTTCTTTCATTTTAATACCTTCCTATCTATGATAATTATTTTATTAAATCTTTACTAGAATCTAACTTTGCTTTAAAAGTATTTAATCTCAAAGCATTAGTAACCACAAAAATAGAACTTAAAGACATCGCCCCTGATGCAATCATTGGATTTAAACTAATTCCAAAAGGCTTATATAAAATACCAGCTGCAAGAGGAATCAAAATTATATTATAGAAAAAGGCCCAGAATAAATTTTGTTTAATATTTCTAATTGTTGCTCTAGATAAATCAATGGCATTGACAACATCAATAAGAGAGTTTTTTATTAAAACTAAATCTGCAGCTTCAATAGCCACATCAGTTCCCGCTCCTATAGCAATACCAACATCAGCTCTTGCTAAAGCTGGAGCATCATTAATACCGTCACCAACCATTGCAACTTTCTTGCCTTGGCTTTGAATATTTCTTATTATTTCTTCCTTATCTTGAGGTAGGACCTCTGCAATGACTTTATCTAGATTTAAATTATTTGCAATAGCATTTGCAGTTTTTTCATTATCTCCAGTAAGCATATAAGTTTCTAAACCAGCTTTGTGAAACAAATCAATTGCTTCTTCTGAGCTTGCCTTAACTTGATCAGCTACTCCAATAATACCTATTATACCACTTATATCAGCAAAATACATAACGGTCTTACCTTGCTTAGATAAATCGTTAGCTCTATCTATATATAATTCAGTAGAGATATTTTTATCATTCATAAGTTTTAGATTACCTGCATAATATTTTTTATCGTCAATTATTACTTCTATGCCTCTACCGTCTATATTTTTAAAACTATCTACTTCTAAAATTTCTGAATTATTCTCTTTAGCATAATCACTTATTGCTAAGCTTAAAGGGTGATCAGATGGAGATTCCATACTGCCCGCAAGCTTTATAAATTCTTTTTTATCAAATTTATCTGAAATTATATCTGTTAACATAGGTTTTCCTATTGTAATAGTTCCAGTTTTATCTAAAACTATTGTATCTACCTCATGTAAAACTTCTAAAGCTTCGGCAGATTTTATCAGTATCCCATTTTTCGCTCCTTGACCAGTTCCTACCATTATGGATACTGGTGTAGCAAGACCTAATGCACATGGACAGGAGATAACTAAAACTGAAATTCCCATACTAAAGGCCATTTCAAAACCATAACCTAACCATGCCCAAATAAGCGTAGTCACTATAGAAATAATAATAACTACAGGAACAAAAATTCCAGAAATTTTATCAGCTAATTTTGAAATAGGAGCTTTTGTGGCATTTGCATCTTTAACTAGCTGAATTATCTGAGCTAAAGAAGTGTCTTCCCCTATTTTTTCAGCTTTTATTTGTATATATCCAGTTTTTAATAAAGTCGAACCTATAACTTTAGAATTTTCATAAACCTCAACTGGAATACTTTCTCCTGAAATAGCAGATTCATCTACAGAGCCTCTGCCTTTAATAACACTGCCATCAGTAGGTATAACAGTTCCCGCTTTTACAACTAAGATATCTCCTATATTGACATCTTCTATTCCAACTTCCACTTCTTTGTTTCCCTCAAGCCTGATAGCTTTTTTAGGAGAAAGGTCCATTAGTTTTTTTATAGCATCAGTTGATTTAGCTTTTGATTTAGCTTCTAGATATTTACCAAGAGTAATAAGAGCCAAAATCATTGCAGCTGACTCAAAATATAAGGCATGGCTATAATGACTTACAACTTCACTTTGACCATAACTAAAAGCATAAGCTAATCTAAATACTACAAATACCCCATAAGCAAACGCTGCAGTAGATCCTAAAGCAATAAGTGAATCCATATTAGGATTTTTTCTAAACAAAGCTTTAAATCCATTTTCATAGTATGCCCTATTTACATACATAACTGGTATAGTCAAAAACATTTGACTTAAGGCAAATATCAATGCATTTTTATCCCCTATAAAAATATTCGGAACAGGTAAGCCAACCATATGTCCCATTGCTATATACATCAACGGTAACATAAAAGCAAAAGAAATAATAAGTCTTGTTTTCATACTCTTTATTTCATCATCTACTTCATTTTCTTTTGAATCTATATATATATTATTTTCATTTCCTTGAACACTGGCAGAAAACCCTAGCTTTTCTACTTTATCTATTATTATTCTATCCGTTATACTAACTTCATGGTCGACAGTCATAGAATTAGTTAATAAATTTACATTTACTTCCTTAACCCCATCCAACTTTGAAATAGCTCTTTCAATAGAGCTAGAACAAGAAGAACAGTGCATTCCTTTTATATCATAATTTGATTTCATAATACCTCCTTATACACCCTAGGGGGGTGTTCTTATAATTTATCACTAGACTTGAATTATTTCAAGTATTATTTTAATATTTTCCTAAATATGGTAAAGTATTTTTAGGAGGAGTCAATGAAAATTCTATTAACATCAGATTGGCCAGTTTCAGCTATAAATGGAGTGGCTATATCAATAATGAACTTATACAAGGAATTAAAAAAGTTAGGCCATGATGTAAGAGTCTTGAGTCTTTCTGATAATTCTGACTTTTATAAAGACGGAGACTTTTATTATGTGAAGTCTTTTGAAATACACATCTATCCTGAAGTAAGAGCAACTCTACATTTTCACAATAAATATGTCAATGAACTTGTAAAATGGAAACCAGACATTGTCCATAGTCAATGCGAATTCTTCACATACTCAATAGCTAATACTATATCTGCAAGGGCAGCCTGCCCAATTGTACACACTTACCATACTCTTTATGAGTACTATACAAGTTATGTATTAGCTAATGAGAAAATTACCAAACCTTTACTTCATCAGCTGATAAAGTGGAGATTAAAAGATGCAGATCTAGTGATAGCACCAACAGAAAAAGTTTATTCAAGATTAGAAGGTTTAGTAAATGGTCATATTGAAGTTATGCCAACTGGAATAGACTTGAGTAAGTATGACAATCCACCAGATCAATTAGAAATATCTAAACTTAAAGAAAAATACAATATCCCAAAAGACAAAAAGATACTGCTTAGCCTTGGGCGAGTAGGAAAAGAAAAAAACTACGATGAATCTATAGATAACTTCAATAAATTACTTAAAGTTAGAGATGATGTTATTTTTATGATAGTTGGAGGTGGACCTTATCTTCCAGAAGTAAAAGAAAAAATTAAAAGATTAGCTATTGAAGATAAAGTTATATTTACAGGATTAATTAAACCAAGTGAAACAGTTAAGTATTATTCAATTGCTGATATATTTATTTCAGCATCTGTAAGCGAAACTCAAGGATTAACTTATATAGAAGCACTATCTAACGGTTTACCTGAGGTATGTAGGCATGATGATGCCCTTATTGGAGTTGTAGAAAATGGATATAACGGATATCTTTATAAAGATAGTAAAGGCTATATTGAAGCTATCAATATACTTTTAGATAATGAAGATAAATTGAAACAAATGGCTATCAATGCTAAAAAATCTAGCGAAAAGTTCAGTATGAAATATTTCGGAGAAAATGCAGAAAGAATTTATAAACTAGCCTTAGAAGATTTTAAGCCAAGATATAGATTAACTCCTGCAAAAATGTATGAGAATTTAGTTGATAAAGGTCTATTAGCGAAGATACCTTTAGATAAATTTCCAAAAATTAAATAAAACCTTGTGAGCTTTCTTATTATCGAAGGCTCTTTTTATTTTGCAACTAACACATCTAAAATAAACTATATATTTATATTAAGTATAAAAATTAATATAAAAAAAATTAGAGATACTAATCTTGTAATAGATTAGTATCTCTAGCTTATAAAATAACACTATTTAGTATTATCAAGTATTATTAGTGTTTCTTAAATCTTATATCAGTTAATGCTATAAAACCAATTAATATTAAGAAGAATAAATTATATCCAAATAGTATTCTTGGAACTCCAGTAGAAGGAATACCCTTAATGAATTTTCCATTTGATTTGGAATCTTCTCGTTTACTCGGTTTATCTTGAGTAATTGGTGGAGCCTTATAGGTATTATTAAACTCTATATTACCATCAACATATTGAATTTTTAAAGAAAGATTCCCTTTTCCATTATCTGTAACATAAACAACAATTCCAAACTCCTTATCATCATACGTCACACCAGTTTGATTATCATTTACTTCACGAACACTATACTTATATTCTCCTGCCTTTTCATAAGTTATTTCATCAAAGATAACCTGACCATTTGAATTATTTTTAATAGTTTGAATTACTTCATTATTTTGATCTAGTAGTTCAAAAGTAAATTGACTATCTTTTAACTCTTGTCCTTCAAGGATTTTCTTTCCTTCAAAAACTACACTGTCTGGGGAAGCTTTATAAATATTTTCAAAAACTATTGGTCCACCAACATACTTAGCTTCTGCAAGTAAATTTCCTTTACCGTTATCTTTTACTTTTACCACTACTGTGTGTTTACTATTATCATAAGTGACTCCGCCTTGACTACCCTCAACTTCACGAATAATATAAGTGTATTTGCCTGCCTTGTCATAAGTGATTTCATCAAAGATAATCTGACCATTAGAGTTATTTTCAACTGTCTGAATTACTTCATTATTTTCATCTAATAATTCGAATGAAAATTGTCCATTAACTAACTCTTGGCCATGTAGTATTTTCTCAGCTTCAATTACAACTGAACCTGGAGAAGCTGTATATTTGTTTGTGAATATTGCAGGACCATCTGTGTATACTTCTTCTGCTATTAGTTTTCCGTTTCCATCGTCTGTAACTTTAACTATAACTCCATACTCACTATCATCATAACTTACTCCACCTAGATTTCCTTTTACTTCGCGAATACTATATTTATATTCTCCAGTTTTGTCATAAGTTATTTCGTCAAATATAATTTGACCATTTGTATTGTTTTTAGTTGTTTGGATAACTTCATTATTTTCATCTAATAATTCAAAAGTGAAGTGATCATTTCTTAAAGTTTGTCCTTCAAGAATTTTCTTTGCTTCAAGAACTACACTAGCCGACGTAGGCTTATATATATTAGTAAAGACAATTGGCCCATCTGGATAACTAATACTCGCCTCTAAAGCCCCTTCTTTGTTGTCAATTACAGATACAACTACTCGGTACTCTTCGTTGCTATAAGTGATTCCACCTTGGTCTCCCTTTACTTCACGAACAGTGTACTTATATTCTCCAGGCTTATCATAAGAAATATTATCAAATTCAAAAGCACCTTCAGAATTATTTTTCACTGTTTGAATTCTATGGCCTTCTTCATTGTAAAGTTCAAATGTGAATTGATCTTTACTTAAACTTTGCCCTTTTAGAATTTTTTCTCCAATGATTTTAGCTTCTACTTCTTTTGCAGTATAAAAGTTATTAAAAACAGCTTGATTATTTTCGTAAATAGCTTCTGCAACTAACTTTCCATTTCCATCATCTACAACTTTAACTTTAACTTGTTGAGTAGCATCATCATAAACTACTCCTCCTAAGTCTCCGTTAATTTCTTCGATAGTGTAATTATATTCTCCAACTTCCTTATATTCAATTTTACTAAATACTATATTACCATCAGAGTCATTAGAAACTATTTCATTTACACCATCATTTTCTCCAATTAATTTAAACTTAAACTCATCAGCAATTAACTCTCGACCCTTTAAAACTTTTTTTCCTTGAAGTATAATTTCTGTTGGTTGAGCTGAATAATTATTAGTAAATAAAGGAATCTTACCTTCAGGATAGTTCACAGTACTATGAAGTTGTCCTTTACCGTCATCAGTAACAGATATAGTTAATTCATATTCCCTTGAATCATAGTCAACTCCACCTTGATTACCCTTAACTTCTTTAAGCTTATACTTATATTCTCCAGCCTTTGAAAAGTCAATATCTTCAAAATTTACTTTACCACTTTCATCATTTGAAACTTTGCGAACTACTTTTCCATTTGAGTCAATAAGCTCAAATTCAAACTGACCAGACCTTAAGTCTTGACCAAGTAGTTTTTTCTGTGCTTGTATAGAAACTTTAACAAGATTTGCAGTATAGATATTTTCAAAATCTGCTGGACCATCTAAATACTTAGTTTCAGCAAACAAACCGTCTTCTCCCTCAGATACAATAACCTGTATATCAAAGGTTTCTTTATCATATTTTACTCCAGGAAGACCGTTATCAACTTCTTTAATCTTGTAATTATATGTGCCCGTCCTATTAAATGTTTGAAGAGGAAAAATTATCTTCCCATCTCCATCATTTTTAGCACTAGTTACAAACTCACCATCTGAATCTAAAACAATAAATTCAAATTGACCTTCTTTTAATTCTTGTCCATGTAACTTTTTGCTTGCCTCAAACCCAACATTAATTGGTTCATACTCATTAACAATAGTTAGAACATTACCCGTTGCACTAGCATTATTAACTTCAGCTACATTCCAATTAGAATCAGTAAGGGTAATCTTGTACTTTCCTTCTTCATTAGGTCTTGCATAGGATGCTATAAAGTGTATTGGTCCATCTAAAGTTTCATATCCTTTAGGTGTACTCTTTTCATCTTCTACTAAAATATAACGCCCTGCCCTTAAATCTTCACCTGTAATAAAGATCCCATCTTTATTAGTTACTATTTTATCATCAACATTTACAGTTTTCCCGTTAATATCAAGCCTTTGTAAGCCAAATTTAACATTTTCTAGGGGTGTTCCATTAGGTGATTTTTTCCTAAGTTCAAATTGTAGGGTCCTTCCCTTACCTCCACCGCCAAAGAACCATTGTTGTGCCGTAGTTTTTTCTTCATGTGTGTAAATTTCACGTTTTTCTGTTCCACCCAGTATCTTTATATTATTGGAAACACTGATATTACCAATCAACTCTTCATTCAACCTTGTTGAATAACTTAAAGAATAAGCCTGGTCGATTGTTCCGTCTCCAATTGTTAAGGTAAAACTTCTATTTTCATCATCAAATGTAAGAATATATTCATCAGCTTTTAATTCTTTTCCACTTGCATCTTTTAAAACAAAAGAATCCTTGATGTAACTATGCTTGTCACTTAATTGATCTATAGCTTCAAAGTTATGAATTCTTAATCCTTCAGAATTTAGTTTTACTGTCCAATCAATATTTTCTGTATCTGGGTTTTGACTACCAATTTTGCTAGGTGCATTATTTCCACCTTCATGGAAGTAATCTTGATATGCATCTGCACTATCTGATGTTCTTAAATCCTTATTTTCCGTTTGATTAACTAGAGTAGTTGAGTTGGTGTACCTATCTATTTTTTCATTTACAGAAGGAAACTCAAGTATCTCAGTATCAAAAGTAACCTTATACTGGTAGGGTCCATCAGGCAATTTAATTGTAAAACTATTATCTGTTGAACTAATGTTATCAATTGGAAATATAAATCCTTCATCTCCAATACGTTCTACCTTAATACTATCTGCAATTAACTTTTGATCACTAGGAATCGTATCTGTAAGTTCTGCATCAACTAGGTTAGCATATTTGTTTCCACCATCAGTATTTGCATTTATTTCCCAACTAATAACTGGGTTAGCTTCTTTTTTCTTGTTTTTTTCTAGGGCTGTTGCTCTTTTCTCTACTTTAAGTTCAGGTGGATTAACTACCGCCTCTGCAGACTGGCTTCCACCTGTATATTTAATTACTACATTGTTCTTAGCAGTATCCTTTTCATGTTCAGGTAATAATTTTGTAGTGTATTCTAAATAATAAGTTACTGGATTAAGTGTATCCATTTTAACTATAAACTCATCTTTACCTTCGGTATAAGAATAATCCTTACCCTTTTCTAAAATAACTGGCGATGATTCATTACCGCCAAAACTATCACGGGATATTTTTAAACTCGTAATTTCCATTCCTGCTGGTGAACGTCTATCCGATAGTTCAAAATTTTTAATTACATTGTGGTTATCATTAAAGGTGACCTTCCACTTAATAGATTTTGACCCATCTTCATTTATTAGAACTTCAGCAACTTTCCAAACTCCTGGATCTCTTTTTCCTAGATTAGCTTCTGCTGACTCCTCACCATTTTGCCAATTTAGTGTTACCTTGTTTTTATGATCTAGGTTATTCTCATTATCCACAGTAGTTTCATATTCTATTTTAAATGTAGCATTAGTTTCCTTGTTTATCTTTAAATCAAAACCTTCTTTATTAGAAGCTTGAGTTAACTTGTAATCAGTAAATTCTGTACCATCGGCAAATACTTTTAATGAACCCTCTATATATTCATAGTTTTTTGATTCAAAAACATCTGATAAAGTAGGATTTTTCAATAATATTTTATTTTTATTAAATATTATTGTCCACTTTATGGTTTGTAAACTGCTTTGTTCAGAATTTTCCTCAGAAGATTTTCTTATATATTCTCCCGATTTTTCTATTCCTACCTTAGGAGCAGTCTGACTTGAACCTATATCTTCTGGGTCTCCTATACCTTCACCATTAACATCTTTATAAATAAATGTTGCCTTGTTTTCCAATTCGCTTCCTTCATCATCATAGACTGCACCATTAGCCATCTGCAGAAGTTTACTTGATAAGGCTGCAGCATTGGCTGCAGTAATCTCTTCTCCTTCTATCGTTATTATCAAATCTCGCTTAATGATATCAAGGGTTTTCATTTCCTTTTCCGAAAGCTTTATCTCCACTTCATTTAGCGTAAGCTCAGGTAGCTTCAGATAATCTGAACCCTTCATGCTGATAGTGATATCTGAAATCTTCCTATAGATGGCTTCCTCTGCTCCAGGCTTTAGTTTATAGGAAAATATGATCTGCTGATTACGTTTGTCAGGTACAAAATATTCCTCCCGATACCTTCCGATAAATCTACCTAACCTCTGGCCCAAATCAAGGAGTCTAAACTCAGCCCATAAATCCATCAGACCGTTACTGGCTGGAGTGCCAGTAAGTCCGACAATTCTTTTAACCTTGGGTCTTACTTTCATTAAGCTTTTAAAACGTTTCGCCTGATGAGATTTAAAAGAAGATAATTCATCTATTACTACCATATCAAAATCAAAAGGCATACCACTTTTGGAAACGAGCCACTCTACATTTTCTCTGTTGATAATATAAACTTGAGCTTTTTTCATTAAAGCGACTTTCCTTTCCATTTGAGTGCCAACAGCTACAGCATATTTAAGTCCTTTTAGGTGATCCCATTTTTCTATTTCAGTTGGCCAAGTATCCCTTGCGACTCTTAAAGGTGCTATAACTAAAACCTTACGAACCAGAAAGCTATCCAGAGTCAAATCAAAAATGGCTGAAAGGGTTATTACAGTTTTTCCTAACCCAAGCCCATATCCAGGAAAATAGCTGCCACTGGGTTTTCAATTAGGTACCGAGTGGCATATTGCTGATAATCATGTGGTATGAACTTCATAAGGCATCACCTCCCGTTAGCTCTTTTATTAGTTTTTTAATCTCTTCTATTTCATCCAGGCAGAATACCAAAAACCCTAGTTTTTCTAACTGTCTTTTTCTCTTTTCCTGCAGGGGTCTTAGTCTCTTGCCCGGTGCTTTAACTTCTACAAAGGCAATCTTTCCTTTTGGCAATAACACCAAACGATCCGGCATTCCATCAAAGCCTGGACAAGTAAGCTTAAGTGCAATGCCCCCCGTTTCTTTTACTGCCTTTACTAACTTTTGCTCAATATATTTTTCAAGCACTTTATCACTCCTAAAATCATCCAGTGACGGTTAAGACGCCCAGGTCTATATCTTTATATATATAATTTATTTATTTATTTTTTTATAAAAAGTTATAGTATTGAGTGTCTTTGACTGTCACTCTCTATTCAAATTCAGATTTAAGTTTTAACCCTAAGACCAATCTGCCACTATTTGTTCTCTTTCGTTTAAATCCTACACTTTCAAGTGCTGTATAAAAATCCGCTGTACTTCTGGTGTACTCCCCAGTCCGGAAGCAAAACGCCCGATATTCTTGATAGAGCTCTCCGGATTTCTCTTCAAAATCCTCTCCAATCTCACAACACTCAATGATGAAATGATTAAACCAATCATTGGATTCCTTATACTTTCCGATGGCATCTTGTACAATTTGGGGTTTACGGATTTTGTAATCTTCCTCGATGGCTTTCTTTGCACCATCAATGGCCCAGGAGAGAATGGCCCCACCCGCATTGGTAAAAAGATAGTCACCATAATTCTTAGTATCTGATGTTCCTTCGAGCTTTGCCTGGAAGGGAATAACAATAAGCCTTCTCCAAGTTCCCTCGTCAATAGCCCCTACTTTAGGTAAATGGTTTGTATATAAAACCAGATTGTGAGACGGGACAAACTTAAATGGCGCTTTATACTTCTTCTCAGCATTAATTTCATCTGTAGAACTAAGCTGTTTGACGTTTGAAG
>CAYSPO010000031.1:0-15782 GCA_964432945.1 uncultured Peptoniphilaceae bacterium | reverse complement strand
AAGTCAGGAGGAAATAGGATATGGAATATAAGGACTATTATGAAATTTTAGGGGTAGATAAAAGCGCCTCGGATTCAGAAATTAAATCTGCTTATAGAAAACTTGCGAAAAAATATCATCCAGATTTAAATCAAGGTGATGGTGAATCCGAAAAGAAATTTAAAGAAGTAAACGAAGCATATGAGGTGTTATCAGACCCTGAGAAGAAAAAGCAATATGATATGTTTGGCTCAAATACAAACTTTAGTGGTGGGCAAAACTTTGATCCCAACCAATATGGATACTCTTATTCTTACTCATCTCCTAATAGTGGTTACTCCGACTTTTTTAATACAATTTTTAAAGACTTTGGTTTTGGTGGCTCAGAAAGATCTTCCTTTAATATGGGAGATATTTTTGGAAAGAAAGCAAGTCCTAGGCAAAAATATGAGACTAGCATAACAATTACTCCAAAAGAAGCCTACCAAGGTGGAGAAAAGTTGCTTAATTTAAGTATAGATGGAGCAAGTAAGAGAATAAATGTAAAGATACCTAAGGGAATAAATCCAGGTAAAAAAATTAAAATAAATGGTGACAAAGTTGGAGTTCCTAATGCAGATATTATGGTTAAGATAATTGTAAACCAAGGAGAATTTGAGTTTGATGGAAACAATATAACTTCAGAATTAAGTGTTTATCCATGGGAAGCTGCCCTAGGAACAACTAAAGAAGTTGAAACATTAGCTGGGAAATTTAAAGTTAAAGTACCAAAGGACATAAAAAGTGGTCAAAAGATTAGACTACGAGGCAAGGGCTTTAAAGATATGAAAGGGAAAACTGGCGATCACTTTGTAAGAATAATGATTAATAATCCAGAAAAATTAACAGACAGGCAAAAAGAATTATATGAAGAGCTTTCCAAAGCTTAGGAAGGGTGAAATTTATGGAAGAAAATAAGTATACTAAAAAAACTTTAGAAGTAATTAGTGAATCACAAAAGATTGCTATCAAAAATGGAAATCCTGAAGTCACAGACCTACATCTTCATATGGCTCTAGTTCAAGGAGACTCTTATATAAGAGAAATTCTAAATCTTATGGACGTTGATACTGGAGCTTATATTAGAGAAGTAGCAAGCAAGGTGGCTAGTTTACCTCGACAAGACGGGGGAAATGTATATCCATCAACTGCTTATCAGCAAATTCTATTAAGGGCAGAAGATGAGATGAATGCTCTTGGAGACTCCTTTGTTTCCGTTGAGCATTTATATATGGTAATGCTTAAGTCAAAGAATTCTGATAATGCACAAATTTTCAAAAAATATAATATAAGTTATGATGCATTCAAAGACACTTTGCTTGGATTAAGGCAAGGTCAAACAATAGATAATAATGATCCGAATTTAAGTGGAGAGTCAGTTCTTCATGAATACGGTAGAGATTTAACTAAATATGCCAGAGAAGGTAAGATAGATCCTATCATTGGTAGAGATGAGGAAATTAGACACACAATAAGGATACTTTCAAGAAGAACAAAAAATAATCCTGTTTTAATCGGAGAGCCAGGTGTAGGTAAAACTGCGATTGTAGAAGGACTTGCCTTAAGAATAATAAATAATGATGTCCCAGAGTCATTAAAGGGAAAAACTGTTTATGAACTTGATATGGGTTCTTTAATTGCCGGTGCAAAATATAGAGGTGAGTTTGAAGAAAGATTAAAGGATGTTCTTGAAGAAATTAAAGAATCTGAAGGAGAAATTATTCTTTTTATTGACGAGCTTCATACTATCGTAGGGGCTGGTGCTTCTGAAGGGTCTCTTGATGCTTCAAATATGTTAAAGCCAATGTTAGCAAGAGGAGAAATGCAAACTATTGGTGCAACTACACTAAATGAGTATAGAAAATATATAGAAAAAGATGGTGCTTTAGAAAGAAGATTTCAACCAGTTATGGTAGATCAGCCAACTGTTGAAGATACTATTTCTATTTTAAGAGGTATTAAAGAAAAATATGAAATTCATCATGGTATAAGGATATCCGACAATGCCGTTGTTGCAGCAGCTACTCTTTCAGATAGATATATAACAGATAGGTTTTTGCCAGATAAGGCAATAGACCTTATGGATGAGGCTTCAGCTTTAGTTAAAACTGAAATAGATTCTATGCCTAGTCATATGGACGAAATGAAAAGAAGAATTCTTCAAATGGAAATTGAAAGACTTTCTCTAAAGAAAGAAACC
Organism: uncultured Peptoniphilaceae bacterium; assembly: GCA_964432945.1. Lineage (GTDB taxonomy): Bacteria > Bacillota > Clostridia > Tissierellales > Peptoniphilaceae > CAYSPO01. The sequence goes on along the minus strand of CAYSPO010000031.1, from coordinate 13,564 downwards.
GATAAAAAATCTAAAGAAAGATTAGAAGAACTTGACCTAGAACTTTCAGAATTAAAAGAAAACTATGACGAAGAGTTTGCTAGATGGGAAAGAGAAAAGAAAGAAATAAATAAGGCTAGAGATATTAAGGAAGAAATAGATCAAGTTAAGATTGAAATGGAAGAAGCCAGAAGAAATTATGATTATGAAAAATTATCAGAACTTCAATATGGTAAGCTAGTTAGCCTTGAAAAAGAATTAAAAGATGCAGAAGTTAAAGAGGCTGGTATGCTTAAAGAAGAAGTTACCGATGAAGATATAGCACAGGTAGTTTCTCAATGGACAGGTATTCCTGTTTCAAAATTAAATGAAACTGAAAGAGAAAAAATATTAAACCTAGATAAAACTCTTCATAAGAGAGTTGTTGGCCAAGATGAAGCTGTTTCAGCTGTAACAGAAGCTATTATAAGAGCAAAGTCAGGGTTAAAAGATATTAACCAACCAAATGGCTCATTTATGTTCTTAGGGCCAACAGGAGTTGGTAAAACAGAACTTGCAAAAGCTCTTACAGAAGCTATGTTCGACGATGAAAATAACTTAATAAGAATAGATATGTCTGAGTATATGGAAAAACATTCAGTTTCAAGATTAGTTGGTTCTCCTCCAGGATATGTAGGTTATGAAGAAGGGGGACAATTAACAGAAGCTGTAAGAAGAAAACCATATTCAGTAGTATTGTTTGATGAGATAGAAAAAGCTCATCCTGATGTTTTCAATATTTTACTACAAGTATTAGATGATGGTAGACTTACTGATAACCAAGGAAGAACAGTTGATTTTAAGAATACTGTAATAATAATGACTTCAAATATTGGTTCTCCATATATAATTGAAGATTCATTAGAAAATGGAGAAATATCAGTAACTACTAGAGAAAAAGTAGAAAATGAATTGAAATTAAGGTTTAGACCTGAGTTCTTAAATAGAATTGATGAGATAGTAATATTTAAGCCACTTAGCAAGGAAGATATTAACTCAATAATTGATATACAAATGAATTTCCTTGATAAAAAGCTTGAAGAAAAATCAATTACTATTGAACTTTCAGAAAAAGCAAAAGACTTTATTATTGAAAGAGCATACACACCACAGTTTGGTGCTAGACCTATTAAAAGATACCTACAACAAAATATAGAAACAGATTTAGGTAGGAAAATTCTCAGTGGGGAAGTATCAGAAGGAGATCATGTTAAGGTAGATGTTGAAGGTGGAAGTTTAGTATTTGAGTAAAGGTATCTTGGACAGCATAGATATTAATATCTATGCTGTCTTTTTTTTAAGTAAATATAGTATATATTCAAAAAAATCCTAATCTAAAAAGATTAGGATTTAACTTTATTAATTTATTCTTCCGTTTCAAAGCAAAATATTAAAGTACATGGTCCTGTGTGACTTCCTACTGTAGAACCTATTCTATCAATATGAATTAAATTTTCAAGTTCAGGATATTTATCTAAAAGATAAGATTTGAATAGTTCAGCATCTTCTATATATTTTGAATAGCTAACTACAAGTTTTTGATCTTTTACACCTGTACTTGCGTATTTATCAATTAAATATTGATAAGATTTTTTCTTTGATCTGATTTTTTCATCGATTACTAATTTACCTTCTTCATTAATTCTAAGAACTGGGCAAATTTTTAGCATTTTTCCTACAAAGGCTTTAGGAGCTGATAAACGACCTCCCTTAGCTAAAAAAGATAAGTCAGTTGCAGAAACCCAAGTTTGAAATCTCGTTTGATTAGCTTCAACCCACTTGTAAATTTCATCAAGAGAAATACCATCATTTTGCATACTAACTACTTTTTCTAAGATAAGACCTAGGCTTGAACTAGCTAACTTGGACTCAACTATATAAATTTTTCTCTCTGGATATTTTTCTTCTAATTCCTGTTTTGCTCTTAAGGCATTATGATAGGTACTGGATAACTCTGAAGATAATCCAATATAAAATACATCTTGACCCTTCTTTAGATAACTTTCAAAAAACTCTGTAAATTCAGCTGTATTGACTGCTGATGTCTTTGAAGTGCTTCCTTGGTCTAGGCGGTCGTAAAAATCGTCATATGAAATAGACTCACCATTATCGCTATAACTTTTGCCATCAAGGTCAAATTTTAAGTCTACTATACCAATGTTTTTGCTTTTCAATAACTCTCTATTATAATCTGCCGAAGAATCTGTTGTAATATAAAATGCCATATTGTTCCTCTCTATTTCGTATTTTAATGAGTTTACCATGAATTTATAAATAAAACAATTAGGAATTTACCACCTGCTCTTATCTGACCAGAAGAAAACGCATATAGTCTTAGGACCAGTATGAACACCAATAGTTGTACCTACTCTAGCAAGGCTAGATCTAACATCAACTTCAGGAGCTATTTTTTCAACTTTATCTACAAAATAGTTAAAGTCCTCATAGGTTTTTGCATGGTTTACATATATTGGTGTATCTTTTATTCTTAATTTTTCAAAGTACTTTAATTCAGTAGAATATGCTTTCTTTGGAGTTCTAATAATTTTTTCAATAGTTAGCTTACCTTCTTTATCTATTCTCATAAGAGGGCAAATGTTTAATTTTCCTCCGATAGTACCTACAGGAGCAGATAAGCGTCCTCCTCTAACAAAATGTGCAAGATCTGTTGAAGTGAAAAAAGCGTGAATAAAGTATTTGTTTTCTTCTCCCCAATTATAAACATCTTCCATAGACATTCCTTCATCTCTAAGTGAGGCTAGTTTATCTACTAATAAAGCAACTGCAGAGCTAGCGAGCTTTGAGTCTATTATTAAAAGTTTATTATTAGGATAAGTTTCTTCTAATTCAGCCTTTGCTAAACAAGCGTTATTATAGGAACTTGAAAGTCCAGAAGAAAGCATTACATGAATAACATCATTTCCATTTTCAAGATATTTTTTAAAGAACTCTATATATTCTAATGTATTAATTGCTGAAGTTTTTCCTGAAGAATCAGGTCTATCTAAAATATCATAAAATTCATCATAAGACTGGCTAGCTTCACCATCATCTTCATAAAAATTTCCATTTAATTCATATTTGTAATTTATAACATCTATTCCAATTTCTTGTAGGTGTTTTCTTCCTACATCGACTGATGAGTCAGTTGTAATAATATAGGTCATGTATATTCTCCAATCTTAAAATTACTAATAACATTATATTAGTCAAATGGATTAATTTCAATAGAAGGATAGAATACATAAAAAAATTCGACTTTGTAACAATTAGAAAATGAATATTTATTAACTTTTCTTTACTTAAATAGGATTTATAGGTTGAAACTAATTATAAGATTAATAATTAATATTATAATTTTAGTTATTTAGAAAACATTATATTTTATTATGCTTATTAAATAACATTTTCCACTTAAATAACTTATATATTTGTGTAAAATTAGACATTGTATATTCTTAGTATGTTTGGAAATACTGGGATTTGTGGTATAATATATGAAAAGAAATAACGATTGAGAGGAGATTCTAATGATTGAACAAATAAAAGAACAAGTTAGACAAGCAACTGAAGAGCTCCTAGAAGTATCCGGCCTTAAGAAGGGGGATATTTTTGTTTTAGGAGGAAGTTCTAGCGAAGTAGTTGGTGGTATAATCGGCAAAGATTCTAGTGAGGAAGTTGGCTTTGCAGTTGTAGAAGAAATCCACTCAATATTAGATAAAGAGGGAATTTTTCTAGCTGTTCAAGGCTGTGAGCATATAAATAGATCTTTAGTTATTGAAAGAGAAATAGCTGAGAAAAAAGATTATGAAATTGTAAATGTTGTGCCAGCCCTTCATGCTGGTGGGGCTATGAGTATGGCTGCTTATAAACTATTTAAAGATCCAGTTATGATCGAACATGTTGTAGCGAAAGCTGGTTTAGATATTGGAGATACTTCAATTGGAATGCATGTTAAATTTGTCCAAGTTCCTGTTAGATTAAAGGTTAAGGAAATTGGAAAAGCTCATTTAACAGCTTTACGTTCTAGAGATAAATTAGTGGGTGGAGAAAGAGCCATTCACTATTAATGGAGGATTAATGCTTAAAAACTTAAATGAAAGGCAGCATGAAGCTGTTGTAAATACTGAAGGACCTATGCTGGTCTTGGCAGGTGCAGGAAGCGGGAAAACCCGCGTCCTCACCACCAAGATCGCATATTTAATTGAGAACAAAAATATAGATTTTTCTAGAGTATTAGCTATTACCTTTACTAATAAGGCTGCCAAGGAAATGAAAGACAGGGTAGAAGTTCTTTTGAAAAGGGATATATCTTCTATGTGGATTGGAACTTTTCATTCCATTGGCGTGAGAATGCTAAGAAGAGGTGCTGAAAAAATTGGTTATACTAGTAATTTTACTATTTATGATAGAGATGACCAAAAAACTTTATTAAAAGAAATTTACAAAGAGATGGATTTTTCAGATAAAGTTATCTCTTATAATTCAGCTTTGGCTAGTATTTCTAAAGCAAAAAATGAAGGAGTTACTCCTGATGAATACTGGGAAGTTTATGGCAATGATCCAAAAACCATGGCAATGGGAAGAATTTTTAGATCTTATGAGTCAAAAAAAGAGATTTATAATTCCTTTGATTTTGATGATTTAATAGTTAAAACAATTGAGTTATTAAAAACAGATGAAAAAACTAGATTATATTACCAAGATAAATTTCAATATGTATTTGTTGATGAGTACCAAGATACTAATGGTGCTCAATATGAATTGACAAAAATATTGTCCGGTAAACATAAAAATATCTGCGTTGTTGGGGATAACGACCAATCTATTTATGGCTGGAGAGGGGCAGATATTAGTAATATTTTGAACTTCGAAAATGATTTTAAGGGTGCTAAGGTTGTATTACTGGAAGAAAATTATAGGTCTACTGAGAATATCCTCAATGCTGCAAATAAAGTGATTGCAAATAATAGTGAAAGAAAAGATAAAAATTTATGGACTTCTAGGGCCACTGGAGAAAAACCTCAATATAAAGAATTTTCTAGTGAGAATGAAGAAGCAAGAGCTATTGTACTAAAGATGAAAGAACTAAGAGAAGAAGGTAGACCTTATTCTGATATGGCTGTTCTTTATCGTACAAATGCACAGTCTAGAGTTATAGAAGAAGAGTTAGTTTACGGAGGAGTTCCTTATGTTGTTATAGGGGGACTTAAATTCTATGATAGAAAAGAAATCAAAGATATAATGGCATATCTCAGGGTTATAGTTAATCCTAAAGATGATATTTCCCTAAAGAGGGTAATCAATGAACCAAAGAGAGGTATTGGAGATGCGAGTATTAATAAATTAGCAAAGGCGGGTGCATCTGATTCTTTGGCCATTGGAGAGTTTATTCAAATGCCACATGCTTTAGATATTTTGCCTTCTCGTGCCAGACAAGGGCTGGAAGATTTCAATGCAATTATTACTAAATCAAAGGAAATTTTAGAAGAAAAAGATTTATTTTTTAGTATTTCTGAAATTGTTAAGTTAACAGGAATTGTTAGTCAGTTAGAAAATGAAGCTACTATTGAAGCTAGATCTAGGTTAGAAAATATTGATTCATTTTTATCTTCGATAGCGACTTACATAGAGCTTAATCCTGAAAGTACCTTAGAAGATTATTTATCACAAGTTTCTCTTATGAGTGACACAGAGAAAACAGATGAGAAAACAGGTGTTAGTCTTATGACAATCCACTCAGCTAAGGGACTTGAATATCCTGTGGTTTTTGCAGGTGGACTTGAAGATGGTTTGTTTCCAAGCAAATTTTCAATAGATGAAAATAATATAGAAGAAGAAAGAAGATTATTTTATGTCGCCATAACTAGGGCTGAAGACTTACTTTATTTAAGTTCAGCAAGGTCAAGGCGAGTTTTTGGTTCTCTAATTGGATCAACTAAATCTAGGTTTATCAATGAATTAGAGGATACCATCGAATATGAAGAAGAAAGGAGAGATTATGTGTCTAATGTGAAATCAAATCCCAGAGATAAAAGTCAGAATTGGGATCTAGATTATATGAAATATAGTATTCAAGAAAGAAAAGAAAGTTTACAGAAACAACAAGATGAAGTTTACAAGCTAGGCGATAAAGTTAAACATAAAAAGTTTGGTGTAGGAACGATAATAACTATCGAAGGAAAAGAACTTGTTATTTCTTTTGAAAAAGCAGGTCTTAAAAAACTAAGGTCTGATATTGCACCACTTGAGATTTTATAGAAATACTTATAAATAAAAGGAGTTGAAATGGAAAGTATTGATCTGAAAATAGAAGAATTAACTTCAAAAATAGAAGAATTGAACTACTATTATTATACCCTTGATAAGCCTTTATTAAGTGATGGGGAGTATGACAAACTTTTTGACCAACTCCTTAGCCTTGAGAAACAACGAGGTTATGCTGATCCTAATTCCCCAACATCTAGAATTGGTGGACAAATTTTACCTAACTTTGAAACTCATAATCATATTAGCCCTTTATATAGTTTAGATAAGGCAAGATCAATAGAAGAAATAGATGCTTGGATTTTGAGAACCAATAGGCTAGCTGATAATTCTTCTAAGATACTAGATGATGTAGAGTATATTGTTGAATATAAGTTTGATGGCCTTACTATAAATCTAACCTATGATAACGGAGTGCTGGTGAATGCTGCCACTAGGGGGAATGGGAGAACAGGTGAAGAGATACTTGCACAGGTCAGGACAATAGCTTCTATTCCTATGAAAATTTCTTATAAGGGACTTATAGAGGTTCAGGGGGAAAGTGTAATGCCTATCTCCAAATTCAATGAATATAATGAAAGTGCACCGATTAAGTTAAAGAACCCTAGAAATGCAGCAGCTGGTGCGTTAAGGAATTTAGATACAAGTGTAACAAAGTCAAGAAAGCTTGATGCGTATTTCTACTCCGTAGGGTATATAGAAAATCCACCTTATGAAACTCATGAAGAAATGCTCCAATTTCTACGAGACAATAAGTTTAAAGTTTTTCCTTATGCTAAGAAAAGAAAAAGTATAGAAGGTATTCATGAAGAAATCGACTATATAGAGGAGCACAGAAAGACAATTGATGTTTTAACTGATGGTGTTGTTATAAAGATTAATGATTTGAAAACAAGAGAAGTTTTAGGCTTTACCCAAAGAGCTCCTAGATGGGCGATTGCCTTTAAATTTGAAGCAGAAGAATTCACAACGGTTTTAAGAAATGTAATTTGGAATGTTGGAAGAACTGGAAAAGTTACTCCAAGTGCTGAAGTTGATCCTGTTGATATAGATGGTGTTACTGTTAGAAGGGCTACTTTAAATAATTTTGATGATATTCAAAGAAAAAATCTATCTTTGTATGACAGAGTTTTAATTAGAAGATCTAATGATGTTATACCAGAAATTTTAGGTTCTGTAGAGAAAACAGATGAATCAGTTGAGATAGAAAAACCAGAGGTTTGTCCGTATTGTCATACAGAGCTAATACAAGATGGTGTTCATATTTTCTGTCCTAACTCTATTTCTTGTAAACCTCAGCTTATAGCTAGTTTAACTCACTTTGCTTCTAGAAATGCTATGGATATAGATGGTCTTAGTGAAAAAACTATTACTAGGCTAGTGGAAGATTTAGCTTTGGAAAACACCTATGAAATATATGATTTGAAAAAAGAAGATTTATTAAAGTTAGAAGGCTTCAAAGAAAGAAAAACAGCTAATCTTTTAGAAGCCATAGAAAAGAGTAAAAAAGTTAAACTTTCTGCATTCATAAATGCGATTGGTATTCCGAACGTGGGGGTAAAAACAGCAAGTGATTTAGCAGATTATTATGGAAGTATAGAGGCTTTACGAAAGGCTAAGGTTGAGGAATTGACAACCCTTCCTGATATAGGTAATATTGTTGCAAATTCTATAGTGAAGTTTTTTAATGAATCGCATATAATAGAGTCATTAGATATGCTTTTATCAAAGGGAATAAGTTTTGAAGCTAGGAAGAATAAGAATGTTGACAGTGATTTAGAGGGTAAAGTAATTGTAATTACAGGCTCTTTTGAATCTTATAGTAGAAAAGATTTAGAGGATTATTTTGCAAGTCTTGGGGCGAAAGTTACTTCATCTGTTTCAAAAAATACAGATTATGTTGTAGCAGGGGAAAAGGCTGGAAGCAAGCTTACTAAAGCTGAAGAGTTAGGAACTGAGATTATTAAAGCAGATAACTTAGAAGAATTCATGAGGAGGTAAGGATGACATTAGAAGAATTTAAGGGCATATTTGCAGAAGCTGCCCTAGGATCATCAGAAGAAGAAATTAAGTTGATACAAGAGGAAATTAGTGATGAAGTACTGGAAGCTAAAACTCTTCTAGAACTTGACTTATCAAAAGTTGAACCTCTAAATATAATTACAGATAATAATATTGAACTTAGAGAAGATGTAGTTATGGAAGGTATGGATAGAGAAGAAGCTTTATCTTATGCTAATGATAGGGAATATGGTTATATTAAGATAAAGAGGGTTATAGAATAATGGAAAAATATACAGTTTTAGATAATAATGGGGAAATAATATTAGATTCTAACTTTATGATTAAAGGTGAAGTTTGTAATGCTGGATCAAAAAGTTTAGAGAATTATGTTGCTCCTTTTAATGCCCATATTGTTAATCGCTTAATTGAATTAGGAGAAAATATTTATGGTCAAGGAGATATAACTGAGTTTGCAATCAAAGAAGGCTTAAATGGAAGCATTGAAGCAGTTAAAGCTGAAGATTGCAAGTTAGGAATATCTACTGATACAGGGGGAAATCTAGTAAGAGATTTAGGTTATGAAGGTGTTACTGGATTTATTCCTACAAAGGGAACAATTTCTTCTTATGGAATAATAAGTGCTAGTAGTTCTTTTACTAGAGCTGGATTAATAGGAGATTTTGAAAATATTCTTAGGGTGTTAAATATCATTGGTGGATATGATTTCAAAGATCCTATGTCTTTGAAAACAGAAATGGACTTAGAGTTTTCGGAGTTAAATATTGAAGATTATAAGTTTGGTATTTATGGAATTTTAGAATCTAGAGCATTAGAGTTTTTCAATGAAATTGTTGAAATTTCGTTTGAATATAACCATCTAGTAAAAAGTGTTTTTGATGTAATTAAATCTGTGGAAGTTGCTTCTAGCACTGCGAAATTTGATGGAATTAGGTATGGTTATGTTACAGATAATTATGATAGCATAGATGATTTATATGCTAAAACAAGGGCAGAGGCTTTTGGCTTAGATATTAAAAAAGATATTATAAAAGGAAATATATATGCTGGTCATAGCTATGAAAGAGATATATATGAAAATGCAATTAGGTTAAGAAGAATTTTGGTTTCTGAGCTAGATAGAGTATTTAATGAGGTTGATTTTATTGTAGCTAATGTTAATACAGATTTACCTATCTTAGCAAGCCTTGGTAATAGACCAGTTGCTGTTGTTGATGACTTTGCAATAGTTGGAAATTTATATGAAGATGAAAAACTTCTTAATATTGCAAAGAAAATAAAGGAGGTACTATAATATGGTTAAGACACTTGTAGGTCTTGAAATCCACGTTGAACTTAAAACGAAAACAAAAATGTTTTGCTCTTGTAAAAATGAGTTTGGTGCTCCTCCTAATACCCATGTTTGTCCAGCTTGTTTAGGTCATCCAGGCAGTTTACCTTTGATGAATAAAGAAGCAGTGGAGCTTGCTATTAAGGCAGGCCATGCTCTAAATTGTAAAATTCATCCTAAATCAACTATGGATAGAAAAAAATATTTTTATCCTGACCTTGTTAAAGGATATCAAATTACTCAAGATAATCCCGCTTTATGTGAAGATGGATATATTGAAGTAAATTCTAAAGAAGGTAGAAAAAAGATAAGAATAGAAAGAATCCATATAGAAGAAGATACAGCTAAGCTTCTTCATGAGGGAGATAATACTCTTTTAGACTTCAATAGGTGCGGAGTTCCTCTAATAGAAATTGTAACTAAGCCAGATATTTCCTCTAGTGAAGAAGCTCAAGAGTTTTTAACAAACTTAAGAGAAACTCTAAAATACATTGGTGTTTCTGATGTTAAAATGGAAGAAGGATCTCTAAGATGTGATGTTAATATTAACCTTGTAGATGAGGAAAATAACAAAAAAACTGGTATTTCAGAAATTAAAAATATGAACTCTTTCTCTGCTGTTGCTAAGGCTATTGAATTTGAACAAGCAAGGCAAATGAAAGACTTAGAGATAGGTCATGTTGAAGGGAAACATACAAGAAGATGGGATGATATAAAGCAAGCTACTGAAGTTATGAGAATAAAAGATGAATCAGCAGACTACAGATATACAGCTGAAACAGACCTTCCTCCTCTTGTACTTTCTGAAGAACTGATTAACAATATAAAGAATTCACTTCCAGAACTTCCAAATGAAAAAATGGATAGGTTTACTAAAGAATATAATATTTCTGAATATGATGCAGATATTCTTTCTAGAAATATGTTTATATCAGATTTCTTTGAAGAGGCTTGCAAGGCTCATAATCAACCAGAAGCTATTGCAAATTGGATAAATTCTGATGTGATGAGGCTTTTGAATGAAAATGATATGTTAGCTGAAGATATGACTCTTGATACAGCTTCCCTTGTTAAGATAATCTCTTATGTTGATGAGAAAAAAATCAATACTAACACTGGTAAAAAGCTTCTTAAAGAGATTTTTATCAATGGTGGTGATATTGACGCTATAATCGAAGAAAGAGGATTAATACAAATCTCTGATGATTCATTTTTAAGTGAAATAGTGGATAGAGTGTTAGATGAAAACCCTCAATCAATTGAAGATTATAATAACGGTAGGGATAATGCTCTTAAGTTCTTAATGGGACAATGTATGAAGTATTCAAAAGGTAAAGGAAATCCTCAAAAATTCAATGAAATGTTATTAAGCATACTAGGACCTGCAGGGAAAAATCTCTAATGAAATTAATTGTTGCAAGTAATAATCTTGGTAAAATAAAAGAAATCAAGGAGATATTAAAAGATTTAGAAATAGAAGTGATATCTCAATCTGAAGTTGGTTTTTCTGATATCGATGTAATAGAAGATGGGGAAACGCTTGAAGCTAATGCAAGAAAGAAAGCTCAAGCCATTTTCACCAATGAGATGGTTTTAGCCGATGATACAGGTTTATTTGTAAGGGCTTTAGATGGCCCAGGAGTCCACACAGCTAGATATGCGGGAGAACACGCTAGTGATGAAGAGAACAGGCTTAAAATGCTTAAAAACCTAGAAGGCGTAGAAGATAGGTATGCAGAATTTATAACTTGTATGATTGTTAAATATAAGGACAATTACTATAGGGCTAATGGAGTTTGCAAGGGAAGTATATCTTGTGAAGAAAAGGGAGAAAATGGTTTTGGTTATGATTCTATCTTTATTCCTGAAGACTATGATAAAACCTTCGCTCAATTAGATGATGAAACTAAAAATAAGATTAGCCATAGGAGTGAGGCTTTAAAAGCAGTTAAAATACTTATAGGAGAACTAATAAGTGAATAGGATTGCTATAGTTAGTGACACTCACTGTAAGGGTGTTGTTAATTTAGCTAATATTCTATCTAAAATGGACTTAGACCTATTAATATTTTTAGGTGATATATTTATAGATGGAGAAATTCTTGAAAATAAAACTGGACTAAAAACTATTAATATTTTAGGGAATAATGATTATTCATTAGAAAACTCTATAGCAAGTGAACAGATGCTAGAGATAAATGGAAGAAATATATTTGCTTGCCATGGTCATAATTATAAGGTAAAGGCTAATCTTAACTATTTATCTTACAGGGCTGAAGAATTGAATGCTGATATCTGCTTGTTTGGTCATAGCCATATTTATACAAATGAAAAAATTAATGGGATATATTATTTTAATCCAGGTAGTCCCAGCTATCCTCGCTCATTTGATGGACTTAAGTCTTTTGGGATTATGTTAATAGATGATGAAGTTACTTTTGAAAGAATTATATTATAATAAAAAAACAGTAAAAGTGTTTAATATTACACTTTTACTGTTTTTTTATTTAACAATTTGAGTATAGATAGCTAAAATTAGTAAGTGAATTGGATAGAACCAGTAAAAAATTTTATCTACTATCTTTGGATAATTCCCTTTTTGTCCATTATATAAAAGGATACTTAATGGAGCGATAAGAGAGGATAAGAAGAAATATAAGTTTGAATTTCCTAATAAGTAAGTGTACATAAGCCAAAAAGTCATATATATACAACTAGCTGGTTTATTATTTTTGAAAATATATAGGCCTAATATTAAAATTAAACCTCCTATACCATAATCTGAATATGGGGAAAATATTATTATTAAAATACCTGCACTTACTGCTTTTAGAATATTATCTATTTTATCTTCTTTATTTTCAAGGAAATCTTCTAAAGATTTTATTATATAAGCTCCGATAGCCAAAGTATAAAAAACATTTAATTGGTTAGAGTTATTTATAACAAAACCTGTTTTTGTATAAATAGAAATTATACTAAATATGACCGCTAAAGATAAAGTTGTAATAAGTTTTATATTTGTTTTATATAAATATAGAATAAGGCCTATTAACATTATTCCTAGAATAAGATCAAAATTATTTTCTATAACTAATTGGGGGTAGAATAGATCTTTAAATCTAAAATCCACAAAATAGTTTTCTGTATTTACTAAAAGGGAAAAAGGTATTTGAGAAATAGACATAAATAAACTTAGTCTAAGTAAATAGTTTTCTTTATTTTTAGTATATTTCATACCATTAACAATTCCAAAAGCAAAGATAGGGAATGCTATTCTTCCAATGGTTCTAAGTGTCATATAAAGGGCTGGGTCTAGCTGAGTGCTTACATAGCCATAGCTTAAACCTATGTGGTCTATTAACATTGTGATAATTGCAATTAATTTTATAAATAAGTAAGTCATGATCCCTCCAATAGAAAAATTATAGCATAGATGCTCTACATTTTTTATAAAAGATATAAAAAATGTGGTAAAATATATAGAGAGGTGAAAAATTTGAAGCTGACAAATGAGGACTTAGAGAGACTTTATAAGGATTTACAAGAGTGGATTAAGGCTAGACTAGAGATAATTGGTGCTGATGAAATAGTCTTGGGTATTTCTGGAGGGAAAGACTCTACAGTTGCAGCAGCAATTTGTTCCCATGCAATTGGAAAAGATAAAGTTCATGGTTTACTGATGCCTAGAGGGGAAGATAAAAATCTTTCTGATGGGATAGAAATCTGTAAAAGTCTTGGTATTAATTATCATATTTTAGATATCGGTAAAATAACAAAGGACTATGAAGAATTAATTTTTCAAACAGATATAGATTTTTCTAGGCAAGCAAAGTTAAATCTTCCACCAAGAGTGAGAATGACACTTATGTATGCTTATGCACAATCCTTGCCAAATGCTTTAGTTATTAATACATCAAATTTATC
>CAYSPO010000030.1:0-15907 GCA_964432945.1 uncultured Peptoniphilaceae bacterium | reverse complement strand
TAGAAGTTCAATTTAAGTCTGAAAAAGGTGGAAATCTATATGCAATGAGCTATTGTAATATCCACGGACTTTGGGAAAATTCAGTAGAAATCTAAAAATTAAAACTAAAACATGTCTTAAATTAAAAGCCAGCCTATTTATAGGTTGGTTTTTTTGTTGGAAAAAGTTTTGTTATTAGTTTGCTTTTTGTAAACAGGGAGATAAAATCGACTTTTATTGAAATAATGTCTATAATTAGGGAGATTAGAAGATTTTAATATAAGTAATTTGAGACGGGGAGTTTATTATGAATAAGAAAAAGTTTTGGGTATGGGTAGAGGTGTTTTTTGCTCTTTTACTTTCTGTTTTAATAGCATATTTTATTAAAAGGAAAATAGATGACAAAGTATTTTTACAAGAACAAAATCTAATAAAAGCTGAAATCCAAGAGTCTTTAAGTAAGTCTTATAAAGAAATGGGACTTAAAGGAGATTAAAACATTTCATCTGCTACAAACAAATTAGATGAAAGTGAAATTGATAACATTAAAGATATGAGTGCAAAAAATGAAATTTTAAAAATTCAGGAAAAATATCCAAATGTTATTGGAATTATTGAAATACCTAATACAAATATCTTCTATGAAATAGTACAAGGTGAAGATAACGAGTTTTACTTAAATCACGATAAAGAGGGTAATGAGCATCCTTTTGGCGAAGTTTACATTGATTATAGAAATAATAGAGATTTTACAGACAATAATACTATTATATATGGTCACAACCTAAGGCAAGCTGAAGCTATTTTCTTTGAATTATTAGAATATAAAAATCAAGATTTTTATGAAAATCACAAGTTTATAAATATCTATTCCTTAGATGGATTTAAGATGTATGAAATTTTAACAGTTTTCTATGCTGGTGTAGGTGAAAATTATAGAGTGCAAAATTTTAAAAGTGAAGAAGAAAAGCTAAACTTTTTCGATACTTATAGGAGAAGAAGTGTAATTCAAACCAAGCTAGAGAATCCTAATTGGTAAAATAGAGGTATTATTAGCTTGTCTACTTGCTTAGATAAAAGGACGAGAATGGTTATTCAGGCAATTGAAGTAAAATAGTGTTTAGAAAGTCTATAAAAGGACTTTCTTTTTTTAGTCATATTAAGAATAATAATCATTCTATATAATCATTAATATTGTAAATATAAAAGATAACTAATAAATGTTATCATAAATAAGATACATAGTAATGGAGGATATATATATGGATAAAAAAATTCAAGAAATAGTAGAAAAAGCCCTAAACTATGAAAAGATAAATAGGGATGAATTAGCAGCGTTGTTTTCAGCTGAAGATCATTCAGAAGAAGCTAAGCTAATTCAATATGCTGGAAGAAAAATATCTAGCGAACTTACAAACAATAAGGCAGAAATTCATGGTCAAATAGGAATAGACATAAGCCCTTGCCCAAGAGATTGTAAGTATTGTTCATTTGCAGCAAGCAATAAAGTTTTTGATAAAAGCATGGAATTAGAACTTGAAGATATCATAGCAGGTATTTTGTCTATGGAAGGTCAAGGAGCTAATGCAATTTACATAATGACAACTGCAAGATATAAGTTTGAGAAACTGCTTGATGTAGCAAGAGAAGTAAAAAAGGCTATGAAAACTGATGTACCTCTAATTGTAAACACAGATGATTTTGATCTTGTAAAAGCCAAAGAACTAAAAGCTGCTGGATTTGATGGTATTTACCACGCTATTAGGATGGGAGAAGGAGAGTTTACTAATATCTCTATTGAAACTAGAATAAATAGTATAAATGCAGCAAAAGAAGCTGGATTAATGCTAGGTATGTGCGTAGAGCCTGTAGGACCTGAGCATACTATTGAAGAATTAGTAGAAAAAACAATGCTTACAAGAGATTTAGAAGCAAGATTTTCAGGGGCAATGAGAAGAACCTGTCTTCCTAGTTCAATCTTAAGTAAACATGGTGAACTTTCTTTTATGAGAATGGCAACAATTGTTGGAGCAGTTGCATTAGCTACTGGAAAAGATATTTTAGGAAACTGCACCCATGAACCTAACCAATTAGCTATTAACTCAGGAGCCAATCTACTATGGGCAGAGGTTGGATCTAATCCTAGGGATACAGAGTCAGAAACTGTAAGAGGATGGACAGTTAATAGGTGTAAAGAGATATATAGGGAATGTGGCTGGGAAGTTTTAGAAGGACCAAGTGAATTTTTTTAGTAAATAAAATCTTTAAGGCTAACCCTCAATCCGGTTAGCCTTATTTTTTTGTAAAAGAAAATTAAGTGATGTAAACTTATATTATTAAAATTTTAAAAATGTTAGGAGAGCTATGAAATTAATTGTAAAAAAAGTAAGTAAAAACTTTAAAAAGAAACCCGTTTTAACTGATATGACTTATAGTTTTGAAAGTGATACTATCTATGGTTTATTAGGTAAAAATGGATCAGGAAAAACTACCTTTTTTAATATTCTTTACAACGAGCTAGATAAGGACGGAGGCGAGTTTTTCTTAGAGGAAGATGGAGAAGAAAAGCCTATAAGTTTCGACGATATAGGTATGGTGTTTGCTGAAAATATCCTTCCAGATTTCTTAACTGCTTACGAATATATTAAGTTTATTGGAGATATAAACGAAGATAAGATGGAATATTCTATCGATGAATACTTCGATATGGTAGATATAAACGAGGTAGATAGGCATAGGCTTATGAAAAACTATTCCTCAGGAATGAAAAGCAAGGTTTCTTTACTTGGAATGTATATACAAAGGCCAAAAGTTATTCTTCTAGATGAACCCTTAACAGCAGTAGATGTTGTAAGTGGAGAAGATATCAAGAAGTTTATAAAAGAAATGAAGAAAAACCACATCATAATTATTTCAACACATATGATGGCTTTAGCAAAAGATTTATGCGATGAAATTGTTTTATTAAATGAAGGTCGGTTATACTCTTTAGATAATTTAATGAAAGATGATAATTTTGAAGAAAAGATAATAGAAGCATTAAAGGAGACACATAATGCTGAAGTCTAAAAAAATTCTTTTAGAAAATAGTTTTTATAGTGCATATAATCCATTTATTCACTTACTTCAAAAAACTCCATTAATAGGAAAGGTGATTCCAGATTCTTTATATAAGATAGGAACTCTAAAGAATATTTTAATTTTTCTAGGACTTATTGTGGAAATTGGAAAAAGTTTGTTGTTCAAACTAGTTTATTTTCTATTAGCTAAATTTTTTACTAGCCAGGTTTTACAAGCAGTAGGCTATGAGTTTTCTTATAAATATTTTTTGAGTCTGCTTTTCATTATGGCGATAGCAGGATCCTATAAAGCACTTGGGTATTTTGATGGAAATAAAGAAGATTACTTAATGATAAAGCAAATAGGAATTGTTCCTGAAGATTATTACTCTAATAAAATTTTTACGAGTATATTGTTAGATTTATTTGCTTACACACTTGTATTTACTAATTTTTTAAAGGACTATGGTATTAACTATTTTGATGTATTCGCACTTATATGTTTATTATCTGCATCAAGAATATTTTTTGTTTTTGCTTTTTCAAAATTGTCATTAATAGAAAAGAAGAAAAGAAATAGGATTTATCTTATTTTAAATTTATTTTTTATGTCTCTTCCTCTTTTATTTATGATATTTACAGTTTTTATACCTAGTGTCAAAGGAGAGGATCTCATTGTACTAGACCTGAAGTTTTTAACAACTAAGCCAATGGAAATTATTTATATATTACTTTTAGGCTTTTCAGTATATAAGTTTTACAAGTCTAATATGATAAATGAACTAGTCAAAAAGACTATGAGATATGATAATTTTAATGTTGTAGTCGAAGATTTACAAACTCAGGCTTATAGGGTTAAAGAAGAAGACTTAGAATTTGAAAAAGAAGAAGTTTCTTCAGATTATAAAGGAATTGAGTATATAAATAGAATTTTCTTTAAAAGATTAAAAAGACCATTTATAAAATCATCTAGAAATAGGACTATAGTTGTGGCAATTTCAGGAATAACTCTTATTCTAATTATGTGCTTTACTGGAGTATATAAAGAAGCTGAGCTTGTAAACTATTTAGAAGACACCATGCCTCTTATCTGTTTTCTTTTAGGCTTATTCATTTATATGGGGGATAGGTTTACAAGACTATGCTTTTTCAATATGGATAGGTGGTTAATGAAATATAATTTTTATCGAAAGCCAAATATATTAAGACAATCTATATTAATTAGATTTAAGTATATGATTAAATTTAATCTACCTATCTTATTAGTATTAATTTTAATAAGTTCAGGAATATTATTACTAATTGGAGCAAATAGAGATGCTTATATTTTAAGTCTAGTCTTCTCTATTTTAGGCATGATGTTCTTTAATTTTCACTACCTATTTATGTATTATTTATTCCAACCATTTACAGAAGGGCTTAAAGAAAAGAGTTTTGGATACTCTATATTGAATATACTTGCTTATTATATAATTATAAATGCTTTAAAGGCATTTTCTGAAATTGGAAATACACTTTATTATATAATCGGAATTTTTGTTTTGATATATATAATAATTGGTTTTATATCAGTTAGATTATTTGCTCACAAAAGATTTAAATTACAATAAGATAATAACCCTAGCAAGTACTTGCTAGGGTTATTTATTAAATATAAGTAAAAGATATATACATATTTAATATAAATTAACGATATTTTTACAATGCAAGTATTATATTTATTCTTCTAATCTTATTCTTATATTATTAAATCTTCTTATTAAGATTGTATTAAATATTAGTTAAGAATATAATAACATCAGAAATAAGGGAGGCATTATGTTAATAGATTTGCATATTCATGAAAAAAGAAATTCACCCGATAGTCATCAAAAGCTAGAAGATATAGTTCAAATAGCTAAAAAAGTTGGTTTAGATGCAATAGCAATAACTGATCATGACAGTATGGGAATTAAAGAATTCGCAGATAGTTATTCAAAGAAAGTTAATTTTCCCATTTTTACAGGAATTGAATATTTTTCCTTACAAGGTGATATTATAGCCTTTGGTATAGAGGATTATCCAAGGGAAAGAGTATCAGCTCAAGAATTTGTAAACTATGTTCATGAGTGTGGAGGAGTTACATTTGCCTGCCACCCATTTCGATGCAATAATAGAGGACTAGAAAAAAATCTTTTAAGTATTGAAAATCTAACTGGTGTTGAAGTTCTTAATGGTAACAGTACAGAAAAAGAAAATTTTATAGCTAATAAGTACTGTAATGATTTAGGATTTAAACCAATTGGAGTTTCAGACTCTCACAGTTTAGATAGGGTAGGAGTTCATGCTACAAAACTTGAAGACTATGCCTATACTATGAAAGATTTAGTAGAATTACTAAAATTTAGCAAAACCGAAGCTGTTGATCTTAGTCAGCTAGCTTATAGATAAATTCCCCCTAAAGAAACCTTCTCAGGTTTCTTTTTTTTATTAAATTAGTATAAATATTTTTAATAAGCTTAAATAGGGTATTAAGATAATATTAGAATAATATGTATGCTTTTTAAGGAGGAAAATATATGAGAGTTGTTATTGTTGGAGGTGTTGCAGGCGGGATGAGTGCTGCAACCAGGCTTAGAAGATTAAATGAAGATATGGAAATTATTATTATAGAGAAGAATTCTTATGTTTCATACGCGAATTGTGGTCTTCCTTATTATGTAGGAGGAGAAATAAAGAGTAGAGATTCATTGTTTTTACAAAGTCCAGAAAGTCTAAAAGCTAGATTTAACTTAGACGTTAGAATTCAAAGCGAAGCTACAGCTATAAATACAAGAGCAAAAAATATTATTGTCAAAGGGCCTGATGGAACTTATGAACTATCTTATGATAAATTAATTTTAGCTCCAGGAGGAAGGGCAAGAGTTATAGGGGTTAAAGGGCTTGAAGATGCCGATAATGTTTTTACAGTTAGAAATGTTTCAGATGTTGATAAAATCAAGAACTTTATAGATGATAATTATGTGAAAAAAGCTGTGGTAGTTGGCTCAGGATTTATAGGTCTTGAAATGGTCGAAAACTTAAGCAATCTTGGACTTGATGTGGCAGTTGTAGAGAAATCCGAAATAATATTTCCTTCTATGGATAAGGAAATGGGAATTGGAATAAAAAAAGCTCTTGAAGATAATGGAGTTAAGGTCTATCTTGGAACAGGTGCAAGAGCTTACGAAAATATGGGAAGAAAAATTCTCCTCGAGAATGGAGAAACTATAGACACTGATTTAATAATTATGTCTACTGGAATTGTTCCAAATGTTGAAATAGCAGTAGAAGCTGGGATAAAAACTGGTATAGGTGGAGGAATATTAGTAGATGATAATTATCAAACTAATATAGAAGATATCTATGCAGTAGGTGATGCAATAGTTGTAAAAAACCAAATTTCACATGACGATACAATGATAGCTTTGGCTTCTCCTGCTAATAGGCAAGGTAGACAGGTTGCCGATGTTATTTCTGGAATTTCAAGGGAAAACAAGGGCTCTATAGGGACATCTATCGTAAGAGTTTTTGATACAGTTGCTGGTTCTACTGGCTTAAATGAAAGATATCTTTTAGATAACGAATATGATTATGAAGTTGTTCATGTAAAACCAGAGAGTCATGCAAGTTACTATCCTGGCTCAAGTCCTGTTTTACTTAAACTTTTATTTAATCCTTTAACAGAAGAAATCTACGGCGCTCAGGCAATAGGTGCTGATGGAATAGATAAGAGAATTGATGTTCTTGCCACAGCAATTAAGGGAGGGCTAAGGGTATCTGACCTTCCTGAATTAGAACTTTCTTATTCTCCACCTTTTGGTGCAGCTAAAGATCCGGTTAATATTTTAGGATATGCTGCTTTGAATATTGTGGAGGGAATTTCAGAAAATATCCAATGGTATGAATTAGATGAATACCTTGAAGATGGTTGGAAGATACTTGATATTAGAAAGCCTGATGAACTAGCAAAAGCTGGTAAGTTAGATAATTCAGTTGATATTCCTCTAGATATGCTTAGAGATAGAATAAATGAATTAGATAAAAATCAAGGATATATAATAGTTTGCCAAAGTGGAGTAAGAGGATATATTGCTGAGAGGATTTTAAGACAAAAAGACTTTACGGTTAAAAATTTAGATGGAGCTTTTGAACTTTATACTGGAGTTTTCCCTCATACAGTTACAAGGGCATAATATAAAAGTCTCCCAAGAATATTCTTGAGAGGCTTATTTATATAATTATTAAGATTTAACTTGCGTAATGAAAACCTCGACCAATTATCTGGCTAGTATTTACTATTGATACAAAGCCATTTGGATCTTGTTCATTAAGAAACTGCTGCAAGGAAACAGCTTCTTGGGTTGAACAAACTACTGTTATCATAGATTTTCTCATACCTGAGTAAATTCCATTACCCACTAGCTTTGTACCCCCTCTATGTAAGTTATTTGCTATAAATTCTATTATTATATCGTCTTTTTCGGTGATAATAAAGAACAATTTAACTCTATTTACACTTTCAAGGGTAGAGTCCACCATTATTGATTTTGCCATAAGTCCTAATAAAGAAGATAGGGCAATTTCTGCATCATATATGAAAAATGTAGAAAGGGTAATAATTATATCACTTGCAAGTAAGGCTTTTCCAATATCTAGTCTTGTGTACTTTTTCATTATCATTGCTACAATATCTGTTCCACCAGAAGATGCTTTTGCATTGAATAGGAGTCCAGAACCAATTCCAGGCAAAATTATGGCAAACATAAGCTCAAGAAATCTAGAGTCCGTTAAAGGAAGGGAAATAGGTAAAAGTTTAAAAATTTCTATATATACCGAAAGCATTATAGATGCATATACAGTTTTTAAGCCAAATTTTCTTCCGAAAAAGAAAAAACCAATCATCAACAAGACCATGTTTAGAATGAAAATATATTGGGTTGCATCTAGATTAGGAGTAAAGTGGCTTAGTATTACAGCTATACCCGACACGCCACCTATTACTAAGTTATTAGGTATTTTGAAAAAATAAACCCCTGCTGCTATTAATAAACTTCCTAGGTTAACAAATAAAAATTCCTTTTTTTTACTAAAGGGATCACGGGTTTTTCGGTTTTTGGACACTTCGTCTGACATTACATACTCCTTATTTATATTTGTATTCATAGTAACAGTTTTCCAGTATATTTTCAATTTTATAAGAAAAGGAAAATTGAAATATTTGGATAGAAAACAAACAATGATATAATTAAATAGGAGGTTGATATGAAAGGAAATTTAATAGTTTTTAGCCCTACTGGGGGTACAGAAAAGGTTGGGAAAATGCTTCTCAGTTCTTTTGACTTAGGAGATATTATTGACATAGGAGATAAAAATTTTACAAGCTATTCTTGTAAAGAAGATGAAGTTTACATAGTAGCGATACCAGCCTTTAGTGGAAGAATTCCAGAAGTTTGTAAAGAAAGGTTATCTAAAATAAAAGCTAATTCTGCAAAAGCAGTTGCCTTAATAGCTTACGGAAATAGAGGAATAGATGATTCTTTATTAGAGCTTGGGGATTTATTAGATGAAATAGGCTTTATTCTTACTGCAGGGGTGATAGCAAGTACAGAACATTCTATTTTCAGAGATTTTGGTACAGGAAGACCTGATGAAGATGATGAAAAAGAATTATCAGAATTTAGTGATAAAATTAAAGAAAAAATATTATCTGAGAAAATATCTAGGGTAAAATTGCCAGGAGACAGACCATATAAAGATTTAATTGTTTCTACTATTACTCCACTTGTAGATAATTCTTGTATCTTGTGCGGAATATGTGCAGATGAATGTCCAGTAGGGGCAATTCCTAAAGATAGAGCAAATACAACTGAAGAAGACGTTTGTATAGCTTGTATGAGATGTATAAAGGTTTGTCCAGAAAATTCAAGAAAACTCCATGAAAAAGTTCTTGAAATTGGAAATATTCATATGAAAGAAAAACTAGAAACTAGAAAGAAAAATAAACTATTTATAGGTATTAAGGATGAAAATATTAGTAGTAGAAGATGAAAAAAAACTTTTAGAATCAATAGCAGAGGGGTTATCTTTATCTGGATATATAGTTGATACCTGTGATAATGGCTTTAATGCTGAGGAAATGTGCTATGTGGAAAATTATGACCTAATGGTTCTCGATATAAATTTACCTGGACAAGATGGTTTTAGTATTTTAGAAAAGGTTAGGGAATTTAACAAAGAGCTTAATATAATAGTACTTACAGCTAGGTCAGATGTTGATGACAGGGTAAAGGGACTTGACTTAGGTGCCAATGATTATCTTATAAAGCCATTTCATTTTGAGGAATTAGAAGCTAGAATAAGAGTTTTATTAAGAAGAAGAACAATTTAGGAAGATAGATTTATTTGTAATGGACCTATAAAATTTGATACAAAAGATAGGACTGTTTATATTAATGATTATGAAGTTAAATTAACAGGAAAAGAAACAGGCATACTTGAATATTTACTTTTAAATCCCAATAGATATATTTCACAGGAGGAGATACTTGAACATGTTTGGGAAAATTCAGTAGATTTATTTTCAAATACAGTAAGAGTTCATATGGCATCATTAAGAAAAAAATTAAAGAATATCCTAGGGAAAAATATTATTATTAACGAACTAGGAAAGGGCTATAAGTTAAATGAAGAATGAAAAAATTAGAGATTCAATAATTGTAAGACTTATTTTAACAGTTGTTATAATATTTATAGTACTGATGTTAGCTTATAATTTTATGGTAAATAATTATCTACGTAATCTTTCCATGAAATTAATGGATAATATAGAAATTCCGAAAGAAAGTGGGGGAATAGTTCTTCTTCTTGAAGATGCCTATCTAAAATCTACCACAGAATTTAGATTATATTCGTTTACCCTGCTTTTAATTCTTATTAGTGTTGGTTCTTTAATATTTTACTTTGTAATTGGTAGGATGTTAAAACCTCTCAAAGTTCTAATAGAGAAGATTAATATTATTGATATAAATAATAGTGAAAGCCTTAAAGTTTTAGATGATAATGTAGGTGGCTATGAAATAAAACAATTATCAAGAGCTTTTAATGAGGCACTAAAAAAATACAATATAACTTTGAAAATCAAAAACAATTTAGTTCGAATGTTGCTCATGAACTAAGGACTCCTATTGCTGTAATTAGGTCAAAAATAGATATATTTAAAAAGAGGGAAGTTTTAGATGAACAAATAAAATTATTTTTAGACAGTTTAGACCTCAATATTAATCGGCTAGCAGAAATGGTTGACCAATTATTATTTTTAAGTAGGGACAAAAATCTTATCCTATCTCAGGTAAATGTAAATACCTTAGTTGAAGAAGTGTTTTTTGATTTGTCAGATCTAGCTGAAGAAAAGAATATCACTTTAGAAATTACTGGATTTAATCTTGAAATTGAGACAGATGATGGATTACTTCAGAGGATGATATTTAATATAATAGAAAATTCAATAAAATATAATAATCCAGGAGGAAAAGTTGAAGTTGAATTAAGACCTGATATACACGTTATTCTTATTAAAGATACAGGTATAGGTATTGTTAATAAAGAAGAGGTTTTTGATTTGTTTTATAGGGAGGATCAATCAAGAAATTGGGATATAAAAGGTTATGGTATTGGTTTGCCCTTGGTAAAAAAATAGCAAAAAAACTTGGTTTTAAGATTAGTATAGAGGACAATATACCTAGAGGGAGTATATTTAAAATAGATATTGACTAATTAGAAATTAAGCATATAATGTTAACGTTATAATCTTAAATGTTTTAAAAAAGGAAGGTATGTATGTCTTTATACAAAGGCACAAATTCAATTAAGGATAGTTTAGATAGAATTTCATTAAAACCACCACTTTTCTTAGCAATTGGTTTCGCATTACTAATTATAATAAGTGGTGTTTTATTGTCATCTGGTATTTTTACAAAGTCTGGAGTAGATACTCCTTTAATTGATTCAATTTTTGTTGCAGGATCTGCTAGTTGCGTTACCGGTCTTACTCCAGTAAACACGCTAGATCATTGGAATTTTTTAGGCCAATTAATAATAATAATATTAATACAAATTGGTGGACTAGGTATAATGACTGCAGCAACCATTCTACCAATTATAATGAGGCAAAGAATAGGGCTTGCAAGTAGGCAGATACTAACTGAACAATTTAATATGGATACTTTTTCAGGTGTCGTTATAATGTTTAAGTACGCTCTAAACTTTACCTTCTTTATGGAGGGGCTAGGTGCAATTTTACTTAGTATAAGATTTATACCTATTTATGGAGTATTAAAGGGGATTTGGTATTCTATCTTTCATTCTATATCAGCTTTTTGTAACGCAGGTTTTGATATTCTTGGAGATTCTATTTTACCATTTAAAAATGATCCTTTAATTAATTTAACAATAATGATGCTTATAGTAATAGGTGGACTTGGATTTATGGTTACAGCAGAGCTTTATAAAAAAAGAAGTATTAAGGGACTTTCTGTTCATACAAGGATAGTTCTAGTTATGACTGTAAGTTTAATTCTACTAGGTACTTTCGGATTCTTGCTTTTAGAATACAATAACCCCGCTACAATTGCTCAAGAGACTTTTCCATCTAAAGTATTACAGTCATCTTTCCAGTCAATTGTTGCTAGGACAGCAGGATTTTACTCAGTTCGTCTTTCATCACTAAGGGAGTCTACTGTATTCTTACTTATAATTTTAATGTTTATAGGAGGAGCACCAGGCTCTACTGCAGGTGGGTTAAAGGTTACTACCTTTGGTGTTCTTATTATGTCCACTATTGCAGTTATTAAGGGTGAAGAAGAACCGGTAGTATTTAATAAACATATAGGAGCAAAGACTATATCCAAGGCTTTGGCCTTAGTTATAGTATGTCTAGGGATAGTTATTTTAGTTACCTTTACATTGACGTTAACAGAAAATTATAAATTTATAGATTTGCTTTATGAAGTTGTTTCAGCTTTTGCAACAGTAGGTGTTTCAAGAGATGTAACAGAAAATTTAACTGATATAGGTAAGCTAATAATAACAATGACTATGTATATTGGAAGAGTTGGGCCTCTTACCTTAGCTTATGCCTTTGGTAGTAGGGCAAAATGTAAGAATATTAGATATCCTGAAGCGAATATAAGTATAGGTTAGGGGGAAGAGTATGAATAAATCGGTAATTGTATTGGGATTAGGTAAATTTGGTTATACAGTAGCAAGCAAGTTATTTGAACAAGGAATAGAAGTAATGGCAGTAGATAAGGATTATAGTTTAGTGCAATCTATATCTAACCATGTTAATGCCGCAGTTCAATGTGATTTTCTTGATGAAGAGGCGATGGCAGAGTTAGGTATTTCTAACTTTGATATAGCAATAATTTCAACAGGAACAAGTCTAGAGGCTTCCATAGCTGCAACTATGTTGGCAAGTGACGCTAATGTAAGTAAAATTATAGCTAAAGCCAAGTCAGCTAACCAAGCTAGAATACTTAGAAAGTTAGGTGCTGATCAAATTATTTACCCTGAAATTGATATGGGTGAAAGGTTAGCAAGAAGCATAACTGGCTCAAATCTTCTAGAGTTTATTCATTTTTCTGATGAATATGGCTTAATAGAAGCATCTGCAAAAGATAGCTGGATAGGAAAAGATTTGGGAAAACTAAATTTCCGAAACCACTACCACATGAATGTTGTTGCTATAAGAAGAAGAGGAGAATATATAATAACTCCTGGTTCTAAAGAAAAGATAGAAAAAGGCGATGTTTTAATTTTAATAGGCGAAGAAAAGTATGCCAAAATTTTAGAATAAAGCAATTGATTTGAATGAAAAAGATTAAATCTTAAAAGATTTAATCTTTTTTTGTTTTCTTAACAAGTTCTTTATACTACTTTTGATAATATAGAACTATCAGTTATGGAGGGGTTATATGAGTGATAAGAAAAGGAAAGTATTTAGCTTTGGATTTTTTTTACTAAGTATTGTTTTTATAGTCTTTGGCGCATATAGAGGCGAGATTGAAACAGTTTTTTCAAAGGCAATCAGAATATGTTTGGAGTGTATAGGAATTGGATAGATTAACTAAAATTAAAAGAGGATTTATTCAAGCCTTTATGACACTCATAACTAATATTAACTTACCTAATTTTTTTAAGGGTTCAATTTACACTGGACCAACTAAAAAAGCTTGTGTACCTGGACTTAATTGTTACTCATGTCCTGGAGCGGCAGGAGCATGCCCGATAGGAGCCTTTCAAGCTGTTGTTGGGTCAAGTAAGTATAAATTTTCTTACTACATAACAGGTATACTAATATTTTTTGGAGTAATGGTAGGTAGACTGATCTGCGGGTTCTTTTGTCCTTTTGGATGGTTTCAAGACTTGCTTCACAAAATACCAAGTAAAAAGTTATCTACAAAAAAACTCAAAGCTCTAAGATTTATAAAATATTTTATCTTAATAGTTGTAGTTTGGCTAATGGGAGTAATACTTGTAAAAAAGACTGGAAATTCAGATCCATATTTTTGTAAGTATATTTGTCCTCAAGGAATTCTTGAAGGAGGAATACCTCTATCAATAGCTAATCCACAGATAAGAAAAATATTAGGACCCTTGTTTACATGGAAAGCTATAGTACTTGCAATGACAATTGTATTATCAATAGTATTTTATAGACCATTTTGTAAATGGATTTGTCCACTAGGAGCATTTTATTCATTGTTTAATAAATTCTCATTTTATCAATATCATTTGGATAAAGATGCTTGTATAAATTGTGGTAAATGCGCTAGAGTATGTAAAATGGACGTAGATATGTCAAAATGCCAAGATTCGATGGAATGTATAAGATGTGGAGACTGCTTAAGAGCATGTCCTAAGAAAGCTATATCAACAACATTTAATAAACCAGTACAAGGTGCTAAAGAAAGGAAAAAATAATGAAAAATTTAAACAAATTAATGATTTTAGGAATGGTAGCAACATTTGGAATAGTAGGAGTAGGATGTTCAGGAAATAGTGGTTCAGATGCTAATAGTCCTGAACAAATTGAACAATCTATGAAAGAAAGTACACCTGAAAATTTTCCGGAATTTACTGCAAAAGATATGGATGGTAAAGAAGTTACTAGTCAAATATTTAAGGAAAATAAAGCTACAGTTGTAAACTTCTGGTTTACTGGTTGTGGAGCATGTATACAAGAAATGCCAGACCTTGAAAAAACAAGCAAAGATTTGGAAGCAAAAGGAGTTAAACTAATTGGGGTTTGTACTGATAGTAATACAGAAGAAGGAATTAAAGAAGCAAAGAAAATATTAGATACCAATAAAGTAACATACACAAATCTAATCTTCGACTCTTCAAAAGAGGTTGATGATTATGTTAATACAATAATGGCTTATCCAACAACTCTTGTAATCAATAAAGATGGTAAAGTTGTAGGAAAACCAATTATTGGTTCAATCGATAACCCTGAACAACTTGATATCTTAAATAAAACAATTGAAGAAGCAATGAAATAAGGTGAGATAATGGAAAAAACCAGAAGTAAAGTCTTTTATATAGGGTTAGCTGTAATAACCCTAATAGCCTTTAATATTGTAGGAAATTTATTGAATGGATTACTATATATTATATTGATGGACGTTTTGAAAGTAAATATTGAATTTATAAACAACAGTTATGACATATTGAATATATTAATTTGTACAATTGAATTATTAATATTTGCTCCTGTTTACTTTAAATATTTATATAAGAAAGATAAAGGTAAATTTAACCCAAGTTCTAGTAATTTTATAAAACTAACAATAATAGCATTGGGGATTTCTGGTCTATCATTTGTATGGATTAAAATTGCAGAACAAGTTCCTGCATTAGACAAATATTTAAAAGTATTGGAACAAGTGAATGAACACTTAACCGCTGGATCACCATTAGCTGTATTCATTACAACTGCAGTATTAGGACCTATAATTGAAGAAGTTGTATTTAGAGGCATTATTCAAAAGTCAATAAATCAAGTTAAATCAGGTTGGCTACCAATAGTCATATCAGCATTGGTATTTGGAATTAGTCATATGGTATTAATACAATCAGTTTATACCTTTATGATGGGGCTAGTAGTTGGATATATTTATCAAAAAACTGAAAATTTAGCATATCCAATAATAATTCATATAGTTATGAATTCTATAGCAAACCTAGAGGGACTTTTCCCACAAGGTAGTATAAATCCTTTAGATATATTCTGTATTGCAATGATAATTCCAATGTTATATATTTGTAGTAAAAAAATGATAATTGAAAAAACATTAGTATCAAAAGATTAAGTAATTTATAAAGACTTCTGAAGTATAAGTAATTAACCATATTCCTTAAATAATGGCAAGTTATGTATAACTATTAATAATAAGTATTAGCTAGCATATAAAATATGCAGGTAACTTTTTAATCGTTCACTTAAAATGATGTAAGAATTAAAGAGTTACCTAATTTTTATATTTATATGAATTATTGTGATAAAATTAATATCAGTAAAAGGTAATAAGGGGGATTATTATGAAAAAACTTATCTTTATAATATTAATGATTTTATTTATCACTCTTATTTATAGTAATATCGGCTTTCAAACAACTTATTATAGGCTAGATTTTAAGGAATTTGAGTCAGCTGCAAATACTTTCAAAATTGCCCATATATCAGACTTACATAATAGAAATATTAATAAGGAGTTATGTAAGAAGCTAAAAAAAGAAAATCCAGATATAATAGCGATAACTGGAGATTTAATTGACTCTAATCGCAC
>CAYSPO010000029.1:0-16174 GCA_964432945.1 uncultured Peptoniphilaceae bacterium | reverse complement strand
ATATGTATAGAATTATGTCAAACATTAATAAATTGGCCTGCTTTTTACATAATAAGTGACTAATAAATTGCTAATTATGATAGCTAAATCAGATTAATCTATTATAGCTATTTTGTCAAGTATTTTCATTTATAAAAATAAGCTAAGTACACCTTTCTAAAAGATTCTTAGCTTATCTTCTTTATTACTTTCTAAAATATTTATTTTTCTTTTTTTCCTCAGCTATAGTTGTGTCTCCCCCATGCCCAGGATAAAGAATAATGTTATCATTCATTTTTTTTATTTTTTCTATTGATTCTTCCATAGATTTTTGACTTGCTGACGGAAGATCTGTTCTTCCAATAGACCCTTCAAAAACTGTATCACCTGTAAACATTATATTTTCTCCTAGAAGAAAACATGAACACCCGGCAGTGTGACCTGGTGTATGGATAACTTTTATATTAAACTCATCTGGTGATATTATATCTCCATTTTTAAAAGTTCCATCAGCCTTAATAGCTACATCAGCTGAAGGCATATGGCTTGCCATATTCATATCCTTATCAGCCACTAGTTTCTCATCTCCAACATGGATATAAGCTGGAATATTATAATAATCTCTTATTTCATCAACAGCTGCTATATGATCACAATGTCCATGTGTTAAAAGAATAAACTCTGGAGTAAAATTTAATTCATTGATTTCTTCTATAATTCGACTAGCAGACCCACCTGGATCAATAATAAAACCTTTATCTCCATCGTAAACTAAATAACAATTTGCTGCATAAACTCCAGCTACAATTCTTTTAATTTCCAAATTATGCCTCCTAGTATATTTTACTTGAATCTAACTGAATAGTTACAGGCCCATCGTTTACTAAAGAAACTTGCATATCTGCCCCAAACTTTCCAGTTTTCACTTCAAGACCTTCATTTTTCAAATATTCTATCAAATCTTCATATAATTCTTCTGCAAATTCACCAGAAGCAGATTCAGTAAAAGAAGGTCTTCTTCCTTTTCTTGCATCACCATATAAGGTAAATTGAGAGATAAGCAAAATTTCTCCTCCTATATCTTTTAGAGAAAGATTCATTTTACCATCTTGATCAGTAAAAATTCTTAAATTACTAATTTTACTTGCTATATATTCAATATCTTCTTTGGTATCAGTTTTTGTAACTCCAACAAGAACCATCAACCCTTGTTTTATTTCTGATACTAATTCTTCTTTAACTTCAACTTTCGCCTTAGCTACTCTTTGAATAACTGCTCTCATTATCTCACCCTACGTGCTTCTATAGTTCCTTCAACTTGCTTCATTTTATTAATTACATCACTTACATCTAGTTTTCCATTGACACTTAATATTAAATCAACTACAAACATATTATTTTCTTTTTTATTTGCACTAATATTTTCTATATTAATATCAAGATTCCCAATTGCCTCAGATATATTTGCAATATAATTAACCCTATCATAAGCTATTAAATTTAAGTGTAGATTATAATTCGCATCA
This sequence comes from uncultured Peptoniphilaceae bacterium, assembly GCA_964432945.1. Taxonomy (GTDB): domain Bacteria; phylum Bacillota; class Clostridia; order Tissierellales; family Peptoniphilaceae; genus CAYSPO01. The sequence continues at coordinate 14,669 of CAYSPO010000029.1, read as the reverse complement.
GATGCATTATCCCATCTTACATCCATTGTTCTATCAAAATCAATACCAGCCATATTAGGGCAGTCCGTTCTATGAACAGAAACTCCTCTACCTTTAGTAATATAGCCTAAAATATCATCTCCTGGAACTGGATTACAGCATTTAGCAATAGTTACTTTTATATTATCAATTCCCTCTACAATAATACCATTAACAGAGGTTGGTTTTGCTCTATTTTTAGCTTGTTCATTTATTTCTTCAATAGATAACTCTGGTTGATAGTAATCTTTATATTTTACCTTTAATTTAGGAATTACTTGAGTTAAGGCAATAGTTCCATAACCAATAGCAGAATACAGATCATCTAAGCTTTTAAAGCTAAGTTTTTCTGCAATTTCTAACAGCCACTCTTCTTTTAGAATTTTGCAGAACTCGAAGCCTTGTTTATGAACTTCTTTTTCTAGCATATCCTTACCTTTTATAATATTTTCATCTCTATTACTTTTCTTGAAGAATTGCTTAATCTTTTGCCTTGCAGAGGAACTTTGAACCATATCTACCCAGTCTTTACTAGGGCCACTTGAGTTTGAAGATGTAATAATTTCAACTACATCACCATTTTTCAATTTTGTGTCGATTGGAACAAGCTTTCCGTTAACTTTTGCTCCTACACAGTGGTTTCCAACAGCCGAATGCACTCTATAGGCAAAATCTATTGGAATAGATCCTGCTGGAAGTCCGATAACATCTCCTTTAGGAGAAAAAACATACACTTCATCAGAAAAAAAGTCATCTTTTAAGGTATCCATAAATTCTTTTGGATCCTTAAGATCTTGTTGCCATTCCATTAGCATTCTCAACCAAGTTAGTTTTTGCTCAAACTTATCTGTTTTGCCCCCACCTTCTTTATATTGCCAGTGGGCAGCAATACCATATTCAGCAGTTTGATGCATTTCTTCAGTTCTAATTTGAACTTCAAAAACTTTTCCTCCAGGACCTACAACTGTACTATGAATAGATTGATACATATTAGCTTTTGGCATAGCTATATAATCTTTGAACTTACCTGGGATTGGTTTCCAGAGTTGATGCACTATTCCTAAAACTGCATAGCATTCTTTAATTGAGCTTACTATTATTCTCATTCCTAATAAGTCATAGATTTCTTCAAAGGTCTTATCTTGCTTCTTCATCTTATTATAAATAGAATAAAGATGCTTAGGCCTTCCAGAAATATCAAGTACTTGAATTTCAAGATCTCTCATTTCTTCTCTTATTTGCTCCATAACCTTACCAAGATAAATTTCTCTTTCTTCTCTACGCATATTAACTTTTTTAGAAATATCGTGATATTCTCTTGGGTTTAAATATAAAAAGCTTAAATCTTCAAGTTCCCACTTAATTTTATTGATACCTAACCTATGAGCCAAAGGAGCATATATTTCTAAAGTCTCTGTAGCTTTTTCAAACTGTTTAGACTTAGTCATATATTCTAGAGTTCTCATATTATGAAGTCGGTCAGCCAGCTTTATTATGATAACTCTAATATCATTAGACATAGCCATTATCATTTTTCTAAGATTTCCAGCTTGAGATTCGAGTTTAGATTTAAAAGGCATCTTTGTAAGTTTCGTTACGCCTTCAACCAAATAAACTATTTCTTCTCCAAATTCTTCAATAAGAGATTCCTTGGTGACATCAGTGTCTTCAAGAACGTCATGCATCATACCAGCGATAATAGCTTCTTGATCCATATTAAGCTCAATCAAAATAAAAGCTACATTTATAGGGTGAACAAAATATTCTTCTCCAGAACGTCTTAACTGACCATTGTGTGCTTCTTTTGTTATAGTGTATGCCTTGATAATTAAATCTTTGTCATATTTTATTTCAGCTTCATCTAATCTACTTAACAAGTTTTCAAGGGAAATATCTGTTTCGTGCAAGATTTTAAAACTTGACATTATGCCACCTCCATTCTCTATTTATTAATTTAGTATAACAGTTTAATATAATTCTATCAATTTCTTATATATTTTGTATATTATAAATATATACCCACTTTATCTAGATAATCTCATATCTTCAATTCTTAGCTGAATTTTTTCTTCTCCTCTAAATTCATTAATATCTGGCCTAAAGATAATATCTACATAATTTTTATTGAAATTATTCACCTTATAAGTTAGATTTTCTCCAAATGCTTTTTGTAAGGCTTCATAACTCTCACTCGCCTCTACAAAACTAATACCTTCTATAACTCGGGAATTTTTCTCAAAGTTTACTTTTAAAACATTCTTATTTTTACCAATTAATGAAAAGTTAAGTATGTTAACTCCTTTATCAGCTAATTTAGGTCTAGGATTCGCTTTCCCAAAAGGCCCTAGTTTATCTAGATTATAAATTAAATTCATGTCTAATTCACTAACATTCTGCTGAAAATCAATACTTATTTTTTTTTGTAAGTCTATTTTGCTTAAGTTTGCTTTCTCATTTAGAGCCTTATCAAAAGAGTTAAAATCTTCTTCTTTTATAGTCATACCAGCTGCCATTGTATGGCCACCGAATGAAATGGTTAAGTTTCTAACCTCATCTATCTTTTCAAACATATTATATGCTTCAATGCTCCTGCCAGAGCCTTTTAGCAAACCTTCTTCGCTAGTTTGTGTAAAAATAATAGTCGGCCTATAAAAATCATCTTTTATTCTTCCAGCTACAATTCCCACGATACTTTCATGAATCCCCTCTATTACAAGAACTATTACCTGTTTATTAAAAAGTCCTTGGTTTAATACTTTATCGTATGCTATTTCATATGCTTCTTCAGTTAGTTCTTTTCTTTCATTATTAAGCCTAACTAATTCAGCTGCATAGTTTTGAACTAAGTTTTCATCTTCTTCTAAAAACAATTCTACTCCAAGCCTAGCAGTTGATAATCTTCCTGAAGCATTTATACATGGACCTAGAACAAATCCAATAGTATAGGCTGTGATCTCTTTTTCCCAGCCGCACTCAAGGCATAAATATTTGACTCCAAGATTTTTGGATTTATTTAATCTTCTAAGGCCTTCTACAACTATGATTCTATTTTCATCTACTAAATCTACTATATCGCAAATTGTTCCCATACAAGTAAATTCTAATAATTTATTAGATTCTTCTTCATCCATACCTAAGACTATATTTAAAGCTTGAATTAACTTAAAAGCAACTCCTGCCCCGCACAAATCTTTGAAAGGATATTGGCAGTCTAATCTATGAGGATTTATAACTGCATCTGCTTTAGGTAGAATCTGCTCATCATTTTCAATAGTTACTTGATGGTGATCAGTAACTATTATATCCATACCTAAATCTTTAGCTCTTTGAACGGCTTCATGGGCAGATATACCGTTATCGCAAGTGATAATTAAATCTACACCCATTTCCTTTGCTTCTTCAACTATCCTATTGTTTATTCCATAGCCATCAGACATTCTATCGGGAATAGTATAAGTCAACCTATTAGTATGAATGCTAAGTCCTTTCATCAAAGTTACTATTGATGAGTTACCATCTTGATCATAATCTCCTACGATATGAATATGCTTATCATCTTCAATAGCTTCTAAAATCATATCAATAGCAATATCCATATCTTCCATTAAAAATGGATCATGAAATTTTTCTAAAGATGGATTTAAAAACATCTCAATATCTTCTTTGGTATTTATATCCCTGTTAACTAATACTTTTAAGATTCTCTCATCTATATTTAAGTCTGTTAGGTGGGAATAATCTTTATTAAATATTGTCCAGCGATTATTATTCATCTATCAAATCATTTCTTTCTATTGGGTTATTTATTTCTAATGTTCTTTTTTGACTTTCTCTAACTGACACTTCTGCTTTCAGCTTTAATATTTCATTATCTCTTAAAGCTAATATTTTTTGTAATTTTTTATTTTCATTATTAACAAGGATATTTTTTATAGTCATTATGCCTCCAACTATTAAAGCTCCAATAAAAGCACATACGACTATTAATAGGGCTAAACTAATTTCTATTTTTTTGAAAAATAAGTCGACAGTAACCATATCGCTATTTTTAATAGCAAATATAACAAGTATTATTGTAAGTAAAAGAGCTATTATAAGACTAAAGTAAAATTTCCCATTGTTTTTTTTCATGTTTAATCTACCTCACTCGCCAGGATTCCAATTGAACATTCAATTCTCTTTTTTTCCATTTCACAACCAAGTTTATAAACTTTCATAAAATCGCCATTATTATAATATGCATTAGCATGGCAACCTCCCGAACAATAAAATCTTGCCCAGCAATTTTTACAGTCTTCTTTATTGAAAATATTTGCTTTTTTGAATTTATCTCTCATATCTTTCTTTACTATTCCATCATCTAAAGAACCAATCTTAAATTCTTCTTCACCTACAAATTGGTGGCAAGGATAAATATCTCCTTCAGGTGTAATAGCTATATATTCAGAACCAGCTCCACAACCAACACTCCTTTTTGCTAGACATGGTCCTTGATCTAAATCAACCATATAGTGATAGAACAAGAAATCTTCTTCTTTGTTAAGCCTAATGTAGTCTTTTACAAAGTCTTCATATTCTTGTAGTATTCTTTCTAAGTGTTCTTCTTTTAATGCATAAGGTTCTTTTTCATCAGTAACAACTGGCTCTAATGATATTTTTCTAAATCCTAAATCATAAAAAGCTAAAGCATCTGCTCCAAAATCCAGGTTATTAGAAGTAAAAGTTCCTCTAATATAGTAATCTTTGTCGCCTCTTGTTTCGATTAATTTTTGGAATTTTGGAACTATCTTATCAAAAGTTCCTTGCCCACCTCTATTAGGTCTCATATAATCATTCACTTCTTTACGACCATCTAAACTTAAAACTGCATTTGACATATGCTCATTAATAAAAGCAATATTTTCATCGTTTAGATGAGTTCCATTTGTAGTGATAGTAAACCTGATATTTTTATTATATTTTTTATTTAACTCGTGACCATAATAAGTTAGCTTCTTTACAACATCAAAATTTAATAGAGGTTCTCCTCCAAAGAAATCAACTTCAAGGTTTCTTCTATTTCCTGAATGTTCTACAAGAAAATCTAAAGCTTTCTTTCCAGTTTCAAGACTCATAACCTGTCTTTCCCCTTTGAAGTTTCCTCCAGAAGCAAAGCAATATCTGCAGCTTAAATCACAATCATGGGAGACATGTAGGCAAAGGGCTTTAATAACATTTGATTCATTATATTTTATATCTTCTTGTTCAACTGCTCTTGTAAAAAGATATCCCCCTTCAACCAAGCTATTTATTTCTTCGTAAGCTTCTTTCAAGGCTTCTGGCTCTTTATTATTATAATTATCAAGTATGTAATCTAAGCCTCTTTCATAATCATCAACTATATTATAGGCTAATTCATCAAAGACAAATATACTTCCAGAGTTAATATCCATTACTATGTTTTTATCATCAAATTTAAATTTATGTATTCTTTCCATTTAATCTCCTTATATTTTTATAATTATTTATATTATATCATCTTAGTCAAACATTTAGAAGAAAGTCCTTCCAATCAAAAAATGACAAACCAAGTTTGGTTTGTCATTTTTACTTATCCAAGTATTAAATTCTTTTGTTCACTTAAAGATTCACATTTTTGATTACCAACTGTACATGATGTTTTACATGCAGATTGGCAAGATGTTTGACATTCTCCACAGCCAGTATGATTAATATTCTTGTTAAAATTTGATAATTTTAATGCTTTTATATGTTTCATTCTTCTACCCCCAGTTTACTCTTCTTCAGTTTCATCTGTTTCCACTACCGTTTCAGTAGTTTCTTCATCTTCTACTGTTTCAGTAAGTACTTTATAAATTGCATTACGTGTGAATTCTATCCTAGTGTGACCAGATGTTTCTATAGTTACATAGTCTTCACCAAGTTTTGTTATTTTCCCTTTGACTCCACCTACAGTAAGTACTTCATCTCCTATTGTTAGGTTAGATCTCATAGTTTTAACTTCTTGTTCTCTTTTCTTCTGTGGTCTAATCATCAGAAAATAAATAACAGCTATAGCCATTAGCATTGGTAAAAATGCTGCAATCATTTCTTGTGAACCCATTTAATCACCTCTTATCTAATAATTATACATTAATTTTATGATTATATCCATAGTTTTTGTAAAATTCAGCCTTATACTCTAAAAATCTATCTTCCATAATTGACTTTGAAATTTGCTTCATTAAATCTCTTAAGAAGTATAAGTTATGGATAGTTAAAAGTCTCGCTCCTAAAATTTCATCAACATTGATTAAGTGTCTTATATATGCTCTTGTATGATTTTGGCAAGCATAACAACCACAATTTTCATCAATAGGTCTAAAATCTTTAGCAAAAGAAGCGTTTCTTATAGTAATTCTACCATTATAAGTCATTGCTGTACCATTTCTGGCAATTCTAGTTGGAAGAACACAATCCATCATATCTATACCTGCTTCTACAGCTGCAAATATATAATCTGGTGATCCTACTCCCATTAAATATCTAGGCTTGTTGTCAGGAAGCATTGAAGTTAGTTTTAATAATTCAACCATCTGCTCGTAAGTTTCTCCTACCGATAAACCTCCAATTGCATAACCAGGTAAATCAAATTTAACGGTTTCTTCAAAACTAATCTTTCTAAGATCAGGATACATTGCTCCTTGAACTATTCCAAAAAGTGCTTGGTCTTCCCTATTATGATGAACGGCACATCTTTCTAACCATCTTAAAGTTCTTTCCATAGAGCTTTTAGCATAGTCATAGCTTACATCATGGGCACAGCATTCATCAAATGCCATAGCAATATCAGATCCTAATATCATTTGGATATCCATAGAGGTTTCTGGAGAAAAGAAATGCTTAGATCCATCTATTACAGAATTAAAAGCTACTCCTTCTTCGGTTATCTTTCTTGTATCAGAAAGGCTAAACACTTGAAATCCTCCACTATCAGTTAAAATTGGCTTGTCCCAATTCATAAACTTATGAAGTCCTCCTGCTTGTTCAATAACTTCCATTCCTGGACGGAAATATAAATGATAAGTATTACCTAAAATTATCTGTGTATCCATATCGTTAAGTTCTTGATTAGACATAGATTTAACTGTAGCTTTTGTTCCTACTGGCATAAATACAGGTGTATCTATAGTTCCTCTATCTGTTGTAATTTTACCAACTCTTGCATTAGAGTTAGAATCTTGTTTTATTAGTTCATATTTTAAAGTCATAAAATCTCCTTATATAAGTAGCATCGCATCGCCAAAACTAAAGAATCTATAATCATTTTTTATGGCTTCATCGTAAGCTGATAATATTATTTCTTTGCTAGAAAAAGCACTAACAAGCATTAAAAGTGTAGATTTAGGTAAATGGAAATTTGTAATAAGCCCATCGATAATTTGGAATTCAAAACCAGGATAAATAAATATCTCTGTCCAACCACTTGACTCTTCAATCTTTCCTTCAATAGCTGCTGATTCTAAAGTTCGAGTAGTTGTTGTGCCTACTGCAATCACTCTTCTCCCATCATCCTTTGCTTTGTTTATTGCCTCTGCAGTTTCTTGACTAATAGAATAATATTCCGAATGCATTTTGTGTTCATTAACATCTTCAACATTTACAGGCCTAAAGGTTCCTATTCCAACATGTAAAGTAACTTCTTTTATTTCTACACCCATCTGTTTTATTTCATCAATTAGCTTTTCAGTAAAATGTAGACCTGCTGTTGGTGCAGCCGCTGATCCTTCTTCTTTAGCATAAACAGTTTGATATCTATCCCTATCTTCAAGTTTTTTGGTGATGTATGGAGGTAGAGGCATTTGTCCTAGCTTATCTAATATTTCTTCGAAAATTCCTTCATAAGAAAAATCAATAATTCTAGAACCATCGTCTGTAATATCTACTACTTTACCTGAAAGTATTTCACCTATAATTATTTCAGTTCCTAATTTCATTTTTTTTCCAGGTTTAACTAGGCATTCCCATGTGTCTCCTGTTATCCTTTTAATTAAAAGGATTTCAATTTTTTCTTCTTTACCAGGCCTTGCACCATACATTCTAGCCGGAATAACTTTAGTGTTATTCACTACTAAAAGGTCACCTTTTTTAAGATGTTTCTTTATATCAAAAAATCTTTCATGCTCAACATGCCCAGTTTTCCTATCCACAACTAAAAGTTTGGACTCATCTCTTTTTTCAGCTGGACTCTGTGCTATTCTACTTTCATCTAATTTGTAATCAAAATCATCTGTTCTCATCGTCACTCCATAAATATCCAAGGTGGTCATAGGCCTTTTTGCTAGCAAGTCTTCCTCTTGGTGTTCTTGCTATAAAGCCAAGTTGTAAAAGATATGGTTCATAAACATCTTCTATAGTTTGACTTTCTTCACCAATAGATGCTGCAATTGTATCTAAACCAACTGGTCCACCCCTAAAGTTCTCTATTATTAATTTCAATATATTTATATCCATATTATCTAGACCAAGATCATCAATTTCAAGGATATCTAAACCTTCTCTTGCCATTTTAAGATCTATTGTACCGTCTCCCCTAACTTGAGCATAGTCCCTAACTCTTCTTACTAATCTGTTCGCTATTCTAGGAGTTCCTCTTGATCTTTTTGCTATCTCTATAGCAGCACTTTCTTCAATAGGAGTATCCAAAATTTTAGAAGTTCTCGAAGCTATAGTTTGCAAACTATCATTATCATACATTTCTAATTTTAATAAAACGCCAAACCTATCTCTTAGAGGCGAAGATAAAAGTCCAGTTCTTGTGGTTGCTCCTATTAAAGTAAATTTATCTAAATCTATCCTCAAGCTCCTTGCACTTGGACCTTTACCAACAATAATGTCAAGAGCGAAGTCTTCCATTGCAGGATATAAAATTTCTTCAACAGATTTATTTATTCTATGAATTTCATCAACAAAAAGCACATCTCCATCTTCAAGATTCGTTAAAATACTTGTAAGATCAGATGGTTTTTCTATCGCCGGACCACTTGTTATTCTAAAGTTAACTCCCATTTCATTAGCAATAATACCAGCTAAGGTTGTTTTACCAAGTCCTGGAGGTCCATGAAGAAGGACATGATCCATAGTATCATTTCTTTCCTTTGCCGCTTGGATAAAAATTTGAAGTTTTTCTTTTACCTTATCTTGACCGATGTATTCACTCATCCACTTTGGTCTGAGGCTAAGTTCTTGATCTTCACCTTGAATTTTAGCTGAGCCAATAATTCTTTCCTTATCCATTTTTTCTCCTAACTATTGGATAAAGCCACTATACATGCTTTAATAATTTCTTCTATTTCCTTATTACTTGTATCAACTTTATTCATAGCCCGCATAACATCATTTCTTGGGTATCCAAGATTTGTTAATGCATCAATAGCCGCTATAATCTCTCCTCCAAAACTAACTTGTTCAGGCACATCTTCTGTTTGCATTTTTTCTACCTTATCAGAAAGTTCTAATATAATTCTAGAAGCTGTTTTCTTTCCAACTCCCTTAGCCTTAATTAATGTGCTAATATCATTAGAATTTATCGCTTTAATTATTGAATTAACATCTAAAGAAGACAAAATCGCTAAAGCGTTTTTCGGACCAATTGATGTGACAGTTATAAGAAGTTCAAAAAACTCCATTTCTGCTTCATCGAAAAAACCATACAAACTTATATCATCTTCTCTAACAGCCATATAAGTATGAATCATATAGTTTTTATTTATTTCCAGTTTAATCATACTAGTACTAGTGGATAGAATCTTATATCCTAATCCATTATTATCAAGGATAAAATAATCTTCTCCTATGTACTTAATATCACCAATAATATATTTTATCATATATGCTCCTATTTCATTAAGAATTCATCTTTAAACTTACTACAAAAACCATGGCAAACAGCTGCAGCCAAAGCATCGGCAGCATCATCTGGCTGAGGAATTTCATCTAAAGAAAGAATTGTTTTAACCATCTCTTGTACTTGATGTTTTTCTGCCCTACCTACACCTGTGAGGGCATTTTTAATCTGTAAGGGAGTATATTCATAAACTCTTAGGCCTTTTTCAACACAAGCTAAAATTTCCACACCCCTAGCTTGGCCAACCTTAATTGCAGTTTTTATGTTCTTATTTATAAATAACTCCTCAATTGAAACTTCTTCAGGCTTATATTCATCAATTATATCAGTTAACTCTTGATAAATATAAGATAATCTTTCTGTTGTTGGAGTATCCTTGCTTGTTTTCAAAACACCATATTCAAGCATTTTAAAATTATTCCCAGTTACTTCAATTAAACCATATCCTACTAAAGCAATTCCAGGGTCTATTCCTAATATCCTCATAATTCTCCTCAATTAAAAATCTCTCATATTATGAGAGATTTTATTTTTATATATATTATAACATTACTCTAAAGAATTTATCTTTTTCTATTCATATCTATTAAGAACTCTATCATTTACTCCATACCAATATGAATATTTGTAAATTTTTCTAAGATTTCTTGAAAAAGAAGAAACTATGTTTTGATAAATAGTAGTTAATTCAGGTATGGTCAACAACTTATCATGTTTTTTTATAGTATTTCTCCCAAGTTCTAACTGAGTATCTACAGTGTCATTTAAATCAAATACATGATCTTTTATTGTTTTTTCACAATAAGAATAAGTAATTCTTTCTACCCTTGATGATTTATCAAGTCTAGAATCTAAATCTTTATATAAACTTTCCTTAAGTTCTAAAATCCGATAATCTTCGCTTAAATGAAACAAAAGATCTTCTCCTGAAAAACCTTCAAGAATCCCAAATTCCAAAGCTTTTCTTTCTAGTTTATCTGCCCATTCTTTATCTTGATAACCTGCGAAATATGCATCTATGTACATAGAAAGCTCTAATTTATTTACAGGGTCATTAATCAATTTTCTTACATCTCTTTGGATAAGATCGCTATCTGACCTATAGTAAAGAGTTCTCGCAAGAGATCTTTTTATCCCTTTCATACATATATAATTAGGCTTAAGTTTCTTTAGTCTAATCTCATTTTCTAAAATGGATAGGAGCAAATGCATTGACTTCAAGTCATCTTTGTATAAAAAATTGTATTCCAAGCATTTATGTAGTTTTTTAATATTGTTAATAGATAATGCCATTTGCCCCTCCTTAGTTAGTTAATTATACTATAGCTGCTTGTATTTATCTTGTAAGAATCCATTATTTTATCCCAAAATAATATTATTAGAATTTATTATATGTCAGCCCATACATTAGTAATGGTTTGTTATAGTAAAAAAACAAATGCAAAAGAAAGTATACTATAAAAAGAGAAAAAATAAAATTATTTTTTAAAATATAAACTCTATCATATAAACTGTTTATTTCTTTACTTAATTTTTGTTGTCATTCATATTTTCTCGTTAATTAATTTATGATTTATTTATAAATATAATAACTATTTTATAATATTAGAAACAGGAAAATATAATTTCTATAATATTATTTATAGTTTTAATAGCAAATATTTCAATTTGAATATAATTTCTTAGTTCTATTATTATAACACTGAACTAATCATTTTAAACTATTTTCTCTTATAATATTTAAGATAATAAAAGAAAAATAATAAAACACCTAATAATAATATTATTAGGTGTTCTAATATAGTTTTATTGCAAAGTTTTAGATAATCTTATTGAAAATTTAAATTATTAAAATTTTGTTAAAATACTATGGCTCTTTCCATAGCAATTTCATCATTATATAATTTAATAGTCTCAAGCGTAAATTCAGTTAAGGTTAAATTCATATTAAAAGAGAAATCTAAATCTCTTTCCATTGATCTATCTTGAGAATAGTTGACTAAAACTTCATTAATATAGTTTCTTATTATATCCGAAATTTGGTAATTTCCATTTTTATCTGTTACGAAGTCAATTCTTCCAACATCTATAGACCTGAAATTAAACTCATTTGAATATTTAGCAATATTCTTCTCATATTTTACATGTTTAATTAATGAATCATTAAACGTCCAATTTTCATAATGAGGAAGACATACAAAGTCTGCTAAAAAATGAGATATTATTCCAAGTTTTCTTGAGAATAACTTATTTGATATTCCATAAAAAGAGTCATTTTTAAAATCTATATATCGACCTAGAAATATAAGGTAATTTAATTCATCAACTATATACTCTAGACTAATATCAGGGTAATGGCTCATTGCTCTATACTTAGGATGAAAATCTGGAAGCATAGCGCCCCAAACAAAGTTCTTTTCATTTAATTCTATATCATGTTTGCTTGAAATTGTGCTACAAACATTTTTGGAAATAATTTTGTGTGTATCTGCAAAAATATTATCACCCCTTTAAATTACTTCACATGTAATTTTAATTTATTATAAAGTTATAGTCAAGAAATTTAAAGGTTTTTTTTCAAATATATTGCAATTTATTCTTTTTCTTTATCTTTATATGGTTTTTCATAATCACATTCTTCATTATTACAAACCACAAAATCTCCATGTCTATTTTTCTTTCTAACCAATAAATCATCACACTTAGGACATTTGTCTCCTGTAGGTTTATTCCAAGAAGCATAATTGCAGGTTGGATAATTACTACACCCAAAGAAGGCTTTTCCTCTTTTTGTAACTTTTTCTACTATTTCATGCCCGCATTTTGGACAATTGACCCCTGTTGTTCTAACTATACTCTTAGTAAATTTACAATCCGGAAAACCCGAACAACCAATAAACTTACCATTTCTGCCATTTTTTTCAACAAGGTTTTTGCCACATTCAGGGCATTTTTCTTCTAAAACCTTATCTTTTATTTTATATCCAGATGCATCTTCTAAAGCAGTATCTAAGAGTTTTTCAAAACTTCCATAGAAACCACTTATAACTTCTTTCCATTCTCTTTTATCTTCTGAAACCTTATCAAGCTCTTTTTCCATAGCAGCAGTAAATTCTTCATTTATAATATCAGAAAAATATCTTAAAAGTAGTTCATTTACAGTTAATCCAATTTCAGTTGGATAAAATTGTCTTTGCTTAATTTCAGCATAATTTCTAGAAGTAAGGGAATTGACTATTGATGAATAAGTACTAGGTCTGCCTATTCCATTCTCTTCAAGTTCCTTAACTAACGAAGCTTCTGTATACCTTGCCTTAGCCTTAGTAAAATGTTGATTTTCCTCGATTTTAATGGTTTTAACTTTTATTCCTTCTTCAAGTTCTGGAAGTATATTTTGCGTCTCTTTTGAATCCCATAGTTTCATAAAACCATCGAACTTCATAATATTTCCAGTTCCCTTGAAAACTCTATTGTTACTTATAAGCGTTACATTAGTACCTTCATATTTAGCGGCAGCCATTTGAGAAGCCAATATTCTTTTCCAAATTAAATTATATAACTTAAACTGGTCAGGAGTAAGATGTTCCTTAATTCCCATAGGAGTATTATAAACAGAAGTTGGCCTTACAGCTTCATGGGCATCTTGGGAACCAGCTTTTTTATCTGCGTAGTTTTTACCGCCATTTGAATACTCTTTACCATATTTATCTATAATATATTTCTTAGATTCACCTACAATAGTATTAGAGAGTCTAGTTGAATCTGTTCTCATATAAGTAATTAATCCAACAGTTCCTTTTTCACCTATATTTATCCCTTCATATAGCTGCTGAGCAATTCTCATGGTTTTTGAAGTTGAAAACTTCAATTTATTACTAGCTTCTTGCTGTAGGGTTGATGTTGTAAATGGTTTATAAGGGTTTTTTGATCTTGTAGATTTCTTAATTGACGTAACTGTAAAGTCATTTACATCAACAGAATCTGATATTTCTTTAGCTGCTTTTTCATTAGGAATATTATCAACTTTAACTTCCTTACCATTTATAATATCTCCATAGTAACTTGAAGTAAACTCAACCTTATTATGTAAATGGTTTGCAATAATAGACCAATATTCAACAGGTATGAATTCTTGTATTTCTTTTTCTCTATCGCAGATTAGCTTCAAAGCTACCGATTGAACCCTACCAGCTGAAAGACCATTTTTTATTTTTTTCCATAAGATAGGAGATAATTTATAACCAACTATTCTATCTAAAACTCTCCTGGCTTGCTGAGAGTCTACAAGACTTTCATCAACTTTTCTAGGGTTTTCAATTGCATTTTTTATCTCATCTTTAGTAATTTCATTAAACTCAACCCTATTTTTTTCTTCAGGATCTAAGCCAAGTAAATAGGAAAGATGCCAAGAAATTGATTCTCCTTCTCTATCCGGGTCAGTTGCGAGAAAAACCTTATCAGATTTTTTAGCCTCAGCCTTTAATTCATTTATCTTAGGGGCTTTTCCTCTCACATTTATATATTCTGGTTCAAAATTATTTTCTATGTCAACGCCAAGCCTAGACTTAGGAAGATCTCTTAAATGGCCAACTGTAGCTACCACTTTATAATTCCTTCCGAGCATTTTACTTATGGTTTTAGCTTTTGTAGGCGACTCGACAATAACTAAGTTCTTAGCCATAAAACACTTCCTTTCGATAATAATAGTATTTCTGAATTTCAATACCTTTATAATACTAAAATTTAATAATCTGTCAAATAAAAC
>CAYSPO010000028.1:0-16759 GCA_964432945.1 uncultured Peptoniphilaceae bacterium | reverse complement strand
AAGGAATAACTACATAGAAAAACATTACAATAACTAAAAGAGGAATATTCCTAAAGAATTCTACATAGGCAGTTGCTAGTTTGGAAGAAACCTTATTGTTGCTAACCTGTATGATAGCCATAAATGTTCCAATAATTGTACTTAATACTAAGGCAATTAAACTAGCTATAAGGGTGTTTTTGAAACCTTCAGCTAATAAAGGAAGATAAGAATTAATTATCTGTGTAATCATTATTTATCTACCTCCTTTGATTTAAAGTCGCCTACTAGGTGGCCAAACCACTTGTTATATATTTCATCATAAGTTCCATTTTCCTTAATAGTTTCTAAGGCTGAATTTATTTCATTTAAAAATGGTTCTTGCTTATCTTTATTAACTGCAATTCCATAAGGCTCATTTGTGAAAACTTTCTCTGTTATGTGGTAGCCTGGGTTATTATCCATAATCCCTAAGAGAATGGCATTATCTGTTGTCATACAGTCGCCTTGCCCTGATTTAAGGGCAGTAAAACATTCAGAATAGTTTTCTAACTCAAGGATTTTAGCTTCTGGAGCAAGTTCTCTTATATTCTTTGCTGATGTTGAGCCTTTTACAGCTAAAACGGTATGTTTACTTGTAAGAGAGTCAATACTTGTTATGTCAGAATTATCTGGCACAAGAAGATCTTGCCCAGCATCATAATAAATATCTGAGAAATCAACAACTTTTGCTCTTTCTTCGGAAATAGTCATAGTAGCTATAATTCCGTCAATGTTACCATTCTTAATAAGGGGAATCCTTGTTTTAGAAGTTACTTCTATAAAGTTAGCTTTTCCTTTTCCTTCTGTTATAACATCTGTTAAGGCTTTAGCTATATCAATATCAAAGCCTTGGACTTCCTGATGATCGACATTATAATAACCAAAAAGATTGGTATCATACTTTACTCCCCAGTTAATTATCGGGTTTTTGGAATTATTAAGATTATCTATTATATCTTCTTCAGTTACTGAATTAGAGCCACAGCCTACTAAAACCAATAGTGAAATTATTAAAATTTTCAATTTAGACTTCATATATAGTACCTCCTAAAAATCATGAGACAGAACTTTATCTAAGAAGTCTTTCGCCCTCGGATCCTCTGGATTATTAAAGAAATCTTCACTAGGCCTATCTTCTATAATTTCTCCTTCAACCATAAATATAGTTCTGTCTGCAACTTCTTTAGCAAAGCCCATCTCGTGAGTTACAACAATCATACTCATTCCATCTTCTAAGGCTATTCTTTTCATAATAGAAAGGACATCACCAATAGTTTCAGGGTCTAGAGCAGAAGTAGGCTCGTCAAAAAGCATCATTTCTGGCTTCATAGCAAGACCTCTCGCTATTGCAACTCTTTGCTTTTGTCCTCCAGATAATTGTGGTGGAAAATAATCTTTCCTATCCCACATATTAACTCTTCTTAGAAATCTCTCTGCGTTGGAGTTTGCTTCTTGCTCGGACATATTTAGTACTTTCATTGGAGCAAGAATTATATTGTCAAGGACGGTCATATGGGGATATAGCTCAAAATGCTGAAAGACCATTCCGATTTTTTGTCTGATTAACCTAATATCAGTTTTAGGATTAGAGATATCTTGTCCTAGAATAACAAGATTACCGTCATTAATGTTCTCTAAGCCGTTAATAGTCCTTAAAAGTGTAGATTTACCTGATCCACTTGGGCCTATTAAGGTTATAATCTCTCCTTTATCAATTTCTAGATCTATGTCTTTCAAAGCGTGGAAGTTTCCGTAATACTTATTTACATTTTTGAATTCTACTATTTTTTCTATCGTCATATAATCACCTTTTCTTTAAAATATAGTAAAAAAATAAAATCTCCAATTCTTAGTATAGGTCTAATGATACCCAATTAGCTTCGGCTAAAACTAATTTTTGAGATTTATATCTTTTAATTATAACATAAACACACTTATATTTCATCTTTTATCTATCTTATTCTTATAAATTTATATTAAAAAACTAGCTTAGATAGAAAAAAGCTAGTCTCTTTTTATATAATAATTATATTTTACATGATTTAGTTTGTTTTCTAATGCTTTATCGAATGAAGATTTTACTGAATAATGACCAACTGAATATCTTTCGTTTTCCGGATCCCATATTCCATAATTATCATATAGGACTTTCCAAAGATTATTTTCTTCAGGTGTTCTATATATTCTTTTGTATCCTTTAATTGGCTCATCTATATTAGTTCCTAAGAAACTAGCTATGTATATGTTACTAGTTTTATTGTTTTTTATATATAAATCTAAGCCTTCTTTTACTGCTTGATGATCTAGACGACCAGCAGATTTATCGTATTCTAAGGAATTATCTAAGATTCTAAAATGGATATTTTTATCAGGAAATTTGCTTACAAAAGAAGCAATATTATTTGAGATTTTTTCGGCACTAGCTTCATATTGAAGATATGGATATTCAATTATATTCTCATAAGGGACTCCCAGTTCCACTAAGCCACTTCTCATTTCGTTAGTTCGTCCTTTACCTAGCTGAAGGGCATCGATTTTTTCGTATCCTTCCTCTAAAAGTCGGGCATTTATTCTTTCTAATGTAATTGTTTTTTCGCCTTTAGTAAATTGCAGAATATGAACATCTCGTCCTATATTTATATCTCTTACTAATTGAGTTCCCATAGAAATAGTTTCGTCATCTTGATGAGGGTTTAGGTATAAGGCTACATTAGAGCTTGAAGAAACATCATCTTTTATCATTCCTCCGATAATAGTTTTATCTCTATTATCGTTGATTTCAGATACATATTTATCAGCAAGTCTCAAGGGAGCTATACCTTTTGTTAATGGAATTGCTGAGATAGCATCTGCAAAAGTTTGACCAGTTGTTACGAAGACTTCACTAGAATCTGGATAAAATTTACTATCAATAAGTTCAGAGGTTATAAATCTATTTCTTCCTGCTATTCTAACGGGCTTTTCTAATTTTTCTTCTAGAGAAATAGAGATATTTTTTTCTCCACCGATGATATAAATAGTATCTATATCAGTATAAGGAATCTCTAGGTATTCGCCGTTCAAATCCGTTAAGATAATAGGGGCATTTTCATAAAAAGCAATAGGTCCAATGCTTAAAACATCAGCAAAGGAGTTTCCGTTAGCAATATAAATATTTTTATTTAGATTTTTATCTTTGAATACAAAATTATTTACTGCTCTATTAGTTTCATACCTATTATCACCAAAAAGCCTAGTTACCCTATATTTAATATCGAGCTGTTTTTCTATTGCAGATGACACTACATTAGTTCCACCAACGATAAAGACTTCGCTAATATCTAGTCTATTTAATTCATCTACTATTTCTTTCTCTAATTCTTCTTTTCTAGTAAGTAAAATAGGAGCCTTATATTTTTTTGCTAGGCTGAGACTAGATAAGGCATCTGCAAAATTATAGCCATTTACAATAATGGCAGCATCGGTCTGTGAGAAACTCATCTGGGAAACAGCTAATGATGTTAGTATTCTATCATTTCCTTTTATTGTCTCTATTTCTTTAGCTGAAGCATTAGTAAATATTATAAGTGTTATGATAATAGGTAAAAGTATTATATTTTTATTCTTTATTTCCATTCGGTTAATAGATTCCTTTTTTTATTTATTATAACACTATTTGCATTCAAGGTCATTTTTCTTAAAATTTTTAAATATATATTTAGGGTAAATTACTTCTAGTTATAGATTTTCTATACTTATATAAGGTCTTATATTATAATCTTATAAAAAAAACATAAAAACTTGATTATTATCTACTTGTTTATGAAAGGATAATCAAGTAAAATAATAACAAGGTGAATATTATGCGTGAAAATACAATTACAATGAATAGCATTTTGAATATAGCTAAGAATGATCCAAGAATAAGAGTTGCCTTTCAGGCAGGCTCAAGGGTTAATCCTCTTAGTAAAAGAGATTTGATGCAAGATTATGATATTATTTTTTGTGTTAAAAATGTAGAGGATTTTTCAGTAGATAAATCTTTTTTGGATAGCTTAAATCCAGTCTTTGTATATAGTCCTGAAGTATCAAAAAAATTAGTCCAAGATATAAAAGATGAAGTAAACTATATTGTTCTTTTAGAAGACGGGGTAAAGATAGATTTTAAGTTTTTACCAGTGGAAATGATATGTGAAATAATTTCTAAAACAACACTTATATCTCTTTTAATGGACAAAGACAATTTGATAAAAGAATTGCCAGTTTCATCTGATGTAGGTTACAGGGTATTAAGACCTACTAAAAATGAGTTTGAGCAAAATACCTATGAATTTTTTTATAGGGTTCTAGAGGTGCTTCCTTACTTATATAGAGGACAACTAACTGGTGGAACTTTGGCTTACAGAGATGTAATAGATAATCTTTTAAAGGCTCTTTCTTGGTTAATTGCCTATGGAAAAGACTTTAAGATTAATATGGGGAAAAACTATAAAAATATAGACGATTTTATTGACGATGAATATAAGGAAATATATTTTGAAGCAACGACTTTTGACGATATTGAAGGGCTATGGAAGTCTCTTTTTGCCTGCCTTTCCTTATATAGAAAAATAGGGCTTTCACTTGCTGAAAGGCTTAACTTTGATTACCCTAAGCAACTTGATGTAGATTTGGTGAGACATGTTAGAGGAGTTTGGGGAAAGGCTAAACGATTAATCGATATGCAAGAATTTAACTAGGAGGATAGATGGAAAGCAATAAGAAAACACAGTGGCGAAGAATGTGCAATTACTTCATAGAGGCGGCGATAGCCATAATTGAAGAAGAAGGAATAAATAAACTTACAATTAGAAAAGTAGCTGATAGGGCAGCTTTCAACTCTGCTACCCTTTACAATTATTTTGAAAATTTAGATGAATTACTATATTTTGCTGTTTTATCTTTTATGAAAGATTATCTCGAAGAATTAGATTCAATGAACTTTGGAGGAGAAAGCAAAATTGAGGTTTATAAAGAAATTTGGATTAGTTTTACAGAACATGCATTAACCTATCCAGAGTATTATTACATTATCTTCTTTAAGGAAACATTTAGGATAAGAGATGATATGCTGGAAACTTATCACAATATCTATCCTGAAAGGCTAAATGAAAGCTCTAGTTTTACCACTATGTTATCTAATGCTAATCTATATAAGAGAAGCAAGGTTTTAATGGACGATATTATTGAAAACGGAGAACTTGACGAAGAAGATGGAAGAATAATAGATGAAATAGTAGTTAGAACTTTCCATTCCCTTCTTAGAGATACAAGAGATTATGATATGGATAGGGAAACAGGGGTAAAAAAACTAAAATTATATATGGATTATCTTATGGACGATAAGGCGAAAAAGTAATAAATTTCGCCTTTTTTATTTTAGCATAAGTTTAACGCTATACTGGATTAAATTGGTAACTTATGGTATATTATTAAACATTAATAAAAAATTAAAGGAGGGTGGAATGAAAGATAAAGAAATAAGAGATTTAAATCTCGATACCATCTGTGTTCAAGGAGGCTATCAGCCAGAGAGTGGCGAGACTAGAAATGCACCAATTTATCAGTCAACTACTTATAAATATGATAGTGCGGATACAGTGGGAAATCTTTTTGATTTAAAGGAAAGTGGATATTTTTATACAAGATTAGCCAATCCGACTATTGGATTTTTAGAGGAAAAGATTGCTCAAATGGAAGGTGGAGCAGCAGCTATGGCTACTTCTTCAGGACAGGCAGCTAATCTCTTAGCTATTTTAACAGTGTGTTCCCAAGGAGATCATATTGTTTCTATGAATAATCTTTATGGCGGTACTCATACTTTACTAGGTTCAACCCTTGCTAGATATGGAATAGAAACTAGTTTTGTAAGCCTTAATAATGAAGATGAAATAAGAGAAGCAATAAAAGAAAACACTAAATTAATTTTTTCAGAAACCATAGGAAATCCTACAGTATCTATTTTAGACATAGAGAAAGTTTCAGCTATTGCCCATGAATTTAATATTGCTTTAGTTGTAGATAATACTCTTGCAACTCCTATGATATGTAGGCCAATTGATTTTGGAGCAGACATTGTAACTCATTCAAGTTCTAAATACCTTGATGGACATGGAACTTCCTTAGGTGGAGTTATTGTTGATAGCGGGAAATTTGACTGGACTAAGGGAAGATATTCATGTTTAACAGAGTCTGATCCTAATTACCATGGCTTATCATATACAAAAGAGTTTGAAAGTTTAGCTTACATAACTAAGGCAAGAGCTGTATATATGAGAGATATGGGCCCACAAATGAGTCCTTTTAATGCCTTTCTAACTGACATAGGAAGTGAAACCCTTGCTTTACGAATGGAAAGACATTCTAATAATGCATTGAAAATTGCTAGTTATTTAGAGAACCATGAAAAAGTTGAGTGGGTTAACTACCCAATGCTTACTTCTAGTGATGATTACGACTTAGCTTGCAAATATCTAAGAGGTGGAAGTGGAGTTATTGCTTTTGGTGTAAGAGGAGGGATAGATAAGGCGAAAGACTGGATTAATTCATTGAATTTAATCACCCTTGCTGTTCATGTTGCTGATACAAAAAGTCATGCCCTTCACCCTGCAAGTATGACTCATAGGCAGTTAAGCGAAGAAGATTTACTAAAAGGTGGAATAACACCTAATCTTGTAAGATTGTCTGTAGGAATTGAAAACGCAGATGACTTAATAGACGATATTGAAAGTGCCTTTAATAAAATTAAATAGACAGGAGGACCTATGCCATTAATATTACCAGAGGGATTAATTAATCCAGAAGCATTGAGATATGAGAAGATTTTTACTATGGATCAATCAAGGGCAGATAGTCAAGATATTAGGCCTTTAAAGATAGCCATAGTAAATCTGATGCCAAAGAAAGAAGAAACAGAGTTACAGTTACTTAGGATGCTTTCTAACACAGCTTTGCAAATGGATATTAGTCTTATTCACATGGGTTCATATGAGTCTAAAAATACAAGCAGTAGTCATTTAGAGAAATTTTATAAAACTTATGATCAGATAAAAAGCCAAAAATTCGATGCCATGATTATTACAGGAGCTCCAGTTGAGAGGCTAGAGTATAAGGAAATAATTTATTGGCCTGAATTAAAGGATATTTTTGAATTTGCAAGAAACAATGTATTTTCAACTATGTTTATTTGCTGGTCTGCCCAAGCTGCCTTACATTATTTTTATGGTATAGGAAATAATCTAAAAGAAGATAAGATTTTTGGAATTTACGATTATGAAAATATACAAGATAATATGCTTACTAAGGGTTTTGATGATATTTACTCTATTCCTCAGTCTAGATATACTTATGTAAGTGAAAAAGAAGTTTCTAAAATAGATGATATAGAAATAATTGCATCAAGGGAAGATACTGGTCTTGCAGTTGGAGCGACTAAAGATTATAGGTTTGTTTTTTCCTTTGGTCACTGGGAATATGACAGAGAAACTCTCCACAATGAATATCTAAGGGATTTAATAAAAGAGGAGAATATTAATATTCCTGTAAACTACTATAAAAATAACAATCCAAATGATGACATTATTGTGAACTGGAGAAGTGCAGGAAATTTATTTTTTGCAAACTGGATAAATTACTGTGTTTATCAAGAAACTCCCTTTAACATTGAAAAAATACAAAGAAAAAAGATATAAGAAGAAAGGACTTTAAAGTCCTTTTTTCTTATATAAAAATAATACAAATATTCATTTGACTTTAATGCTTTTTGGTGCTAAAATAAATTAACAAATTAAAAAAGCATTAAAGAAAGAGAAAAGTTTTCAAATATCATTTCTCAGAGAGTCAGGGCTTGGTGGAACCTGATAATGATAGAAGGCTAATACACTTTCTAGCTTGTTTATTGAAATCAGTAGGTAAACACGGATAAGCCCCCGTTATCGTAGGATAGAGGTTGTTGGACCTTGAAGGTAATCTATTTGATTATAAAATAGGGTGGTACCGCGTGATTATATCTTTCGCCCCTAGATTTTTCTAGGAGTGAAGGATTTTTTTTATTTATTTAAGGAGGAAATATGAAAAGGATAATTTTATTATTAGTTGGACTATTATTGACGGGCTGTAATCAAGCAGTAGGTAATGTAGATTTAGGAAATAAGGAAGTAGTTAATGATAAAGCTCTAAAGCTTGGAATAATTCAGTTTGCTGAACATTCATCTTTAGATGCAACAAGAGAAGGCTTTGTAGAGGAATTAGAAGAAATGGGCTATGAATTGGAAATTGACTATGTAAATGTTCAAAGCGATTTAACGCTTATTCCAACAACTATAAGAAATTTTGAAGCCCATGATGTTGATTTAATTTATGCAATAGCAACCCCAGCAGCTCAAGGAGCAAAGAATACAGCAAGAAGAACTCCTATAATCTTTAACGCAGTTACTGATCCTATTGCAGCAGAGCTTGTTAAGGCTAACGAAAAACCAGGAGGAAATATTACAGGAGTCTCAGATTACTTTTCTATAAGTAAACAAGTTGATATGTTCCTAGAGGCTTTCCCAAATACAAAAGATTTTGGTTTAATATACTCAACCGGAGAATTAAACAGTCAAGTACAAATTGCAGAACTAGAAGAAATACTAAAGGACAAGAATATTAATCTCCATAAAGTTGGAGTTACAACAACAAATGATATACCATCTGCAATGGCTTCTTTATCTAGTAAGATAGACGCTTTTATCGGTATTCAAGATAACCTTGTTGCTTCATCAAGTAAATTAATAAGTCAAAAACTAAATGAAAAGAAGATACCTTCTTTTTCTGGAGAAGATGGTTTAGTAGTAAATGGATTTTTAATGAGCGATGGAATTGACTACACTAACTTGGGTCAAAGAGCAGCAAAACAAGCTGATGAAATAATGAATGGTAAAAAAGTATCTGATATTCCAGTTGAATTTTCGGAAGAAACTGGCAGACTTGTAAACAAGAAAACTTACGATATCCTTACACTTGATAATCCAGAAGTGCTTAAGGATGCTGAAATATACGAATAGGAGGAAAGATGAAAGGACTGGACATGGTTTTATTAACTTCCTTAGAAATGGGTCTTATATTCTCTATAATGGCGATGGGAGTTATGTTGACTTATAAAACATTAAAAATATCAGACTTATCAGTCGAAGGAACATTCCCATTAGGAGCTTTTATTTTTGCAAGGCTTATCACTATGGGAATGGGACTTGGCTCTAGTATGGTTCTAAGCTTTATTGGAGGTGCTTTAGGAGGTCTTGTAACTTATATTCTATTTAAAAAATTCAATATTGATGCTCTTTTATCAGGAATACTAACAATGACAGCCTTATATTCCTTAAACCTTAGAATAACCGGCTCCTCAAATGTTGCTTTATTTGATCAACCTACTATATTTAACACAAGTAATATTCCAATGACCTTGATATTGCTTGCAATTGTTTTAGTTATAAAATTATTCTTAGATTGGTTCTTCAAAACTGAAAAAGGATATCTTTTGAAAACTACTGGAGATAATCAAAAATTAGTTAGATCTCTTGGTCAAAACCCTAATAAATTTATTTTGCTAGGTCTTATGTTAGCCAATGCTTTAGGTTCTTTAAGCGGGGCAATCATGGCACAATATCAAGGTTTTGCAGATATACAAATGGGTACATCTATGATTGTTACAGCCTTAGCTTCAATAATTATTGGGGATACTTTCTTTAGAAATATAAGTAAGATTAAAGATACTACAAGGGCAATTATAGGAGCTATAATCTACAGAGCCATATCAGGTATTGCTATTCACTACGGACTTGAGCCAGGGGATTTAAAGGCTATAACTGCCTTTATTGTAGTAGTGTTCTTAGTCTACAATAATTTTTTAGTAAATAGAATGGGGGCAAAAAATGATAGAAATTAGAAACTTAAATAAAACATTCTATAAGAATACACCAGATGAGGCCAATATTTTTACAAACTTAAATTTGAACTTTCCAGCAGGTCAATCAACGGCTATAATTGGTCCAAATGGCTGTGGAAAATCTACTTTGTTAAATATGATAAGTGGTTCTTTGAAACAAGACTCAGGAGAAATTCTAGTTGATGATATTCTTATATCTGAAATGAGTGAAGAAAAAAGAGCCAACTTTATAGGAAAAGTTAATCAAGATCCTTCTCAAGGAGTTGCCCCTAGTCTTACAATAATGGAAAATATGGCTCTTGCCTTGAAAAAAGGGGAAAAGTTTAGCTTGAAAAACCTTCTGAAAAATACAGACAAAGAGTTAATTCTAGAAAAACTAGAGGGGATGGGTCTAGGGCTGGAAAATAAATTAAATACAAAGGTAAAATTTTTATCAGGAGGACAAAGGCAATCTCTTTCTTTACTGATGACTAGCTTGAATAAACCAAAAGTTCTTCTATTAGATGAACATACAGCAGCCCTTGATCCAAAGACTTCAAAAATAACGATGGAAAAAACTAAGGCATTAATTGAAAAAGAAAAGATGACTACAATTATGATTAGCCACGATTTTGAAGAAGCAATAGGATTTTCTGATAATATAATTATGCTTAATAAAGGTAAATTAGCATTTCAAGTAAATCCGAAGAACTTAACTTCAGCACAGCTACATGATATGTATAACGAGGAAGTGAATAAACACCTATAAAGTATTTAAGTAATGTAACAAAATACAAATCCTAGCTAAACTCAGTAATAGCAACGCTTTACCGAGGTAATAAAATAATTAATCTATCTTTCATATAGAAACTCTTCTAAAAATAAATAAATTGAATAGAAAAATATTATACGGGGTATATTCACAATAAGTTAATATTACTCCTGTTGATGTTATTATTCGAGTAATATTCTCTTAGGAATTAATAAAATATATACATTTAGAAAATCAATTTATAAGAGGAGGAATAATATGGGATTATTATCATGGATTATTGTAGGTGGACTTGCAGGTTGGATAGCTGGAATGATTATGAAAGAAGAAGGTTCACTAGGTAGGAATATAGTACTAGGTATTGTTGGTGGTCTTATAGGTGGATTTGTATTTAGTATGTTCGGTGGAACAGGTGCTAATGGAATTAATATTTACAGTATCTTCGTATCTACAATTGGTGCGATAATTGTTATTGCAATATCTAGAGCAATTAGAAGGTAAAAAAATAAATAAAAAGCTAGGTCAATTGACCTAGCTTTTTTTTATTTATAGTAGTTTGCGTTAATAATTTCTGTATAGTAGCCATCTGGATCTTTTACAAAGAAAAATCTTGGCTCATCATCTCCTGAAAGCTTTCCAAAATCGCCTGGCTCATAGCCAGCTTTTTTTATTCTTTCATATTCTCCATTAAGATCATCTGTATATAGCCCTATATGTCCATAGCCGTTGCCTAAATCATAGGCAGGGTGGTCATAATTATAGGTGAGCTCTAGTTGACCTTCTCCTTCTTTTTGCTCTAAATAAACTAGGGTAAACTTATCTTCTGGATAATCTAATCTTTGAACTTCTTTATAACCTAAGGCATTTTTGTAAAAGTCTAAAGAAGCATCTAAATCTTTTACTCTTATACAAGTATGTGCGTATCTCATTTTCCCCTCCATAGAATTTATTTGCTAACAGTATAACATAACGACTAATCTTTTGTTGATTTTACTATAAGTTATTTGTATAGATAGATAAAAAAATAAGCAATAAATAGATTTTTAAGGAAAACTACTTGCCTTATATTCATAAAATTGATAAGATAATTAACATCTTATAAATACATATTTTTCTAAGATTGATAAAAATTTAGCGAAAGGAAAGCGATATCACTTATCTATAAGATAATATTGTTAATGTATAAATGAATAAATAATTAATAATAAATTAATAAATTTGTAAAAAATTGATATTATATTTAATAATAATATTAAATATTAATACATTAATAATTAATTAATAAAATGATGTTAAAATACTAGGCTTTTAGATGAAAAATATTTAAAGATGTACTATAATAGTAATTAGAGTTATTAAATTTTTAATAATAAAATTATATAATAAGGAAGGAGAAAATATGATTAAAAATGACCAAGACTATCAAGCAATAGTTGACTTCGTCAAAGGTAAGAGCGAAAACGATTTGATAGAAGTTCTTCATAAAGTCCAAGCTACTTATGATTACATTCCAAGAGAGATTGCAACTATGATTGCTTTAGAACTCAATATTCCACTTTCAAAGGTTTATGGAGTTACAACTTTTTACACTGGCTTTACCCTTGTACCAAAAGGGAAATATGCAATATCTGTATGTATGGGAACAGCTTGTTATGTAAAAGGTGCTGAAGATATACTAAATAAGATTTCCGAGGTTCTTGATATAGGAATCGGAGAAACAACAGATGATTTATTATTTTCTTTAATCGAAACAAGATGTGTTGGAGACTGTGCAAATGCTCCAATTGTTACTGTTAATGATAGAGTTTATAATAAAGTAACTGTTGATGATGTAGAAAAAATCATTGCTGAAATTGGTGACATGGAAAAGGCTAGTTTAGGTGGTACAAATGAATAATACTATTAATTTAAGTGCTTTAAGAGAAGAAGGCTTCAAAAAACTAATAGATAGAATTTCCGGCGATGATGCCTACATAATTGATGGAGATGACATCAAGTTAAGTGGTGAGTATTATGAAAAGCAAATGCGACTTGCTCTTAGAAACTATGGCATAATCAATCCAGAAAGTATTGACGAATACATAGGCAGGGGTGGATATTCAGCCCTAGAAAAAGCTATATTCGAATTGAGTTCAGAAGATATAATTAATTTATTAATTGATTCTAACCTTAGAGGTAGAGGTGGGGCAGGCTTTCCAATTGGTCTTAAATGGAAGGGTGCTTATAGCGAACAAAGTGAAATTAAATATGTAGCTTGTAATGGTGATGAGGGAGACCCTGGTGCTTATATGGATAGGTCAATCCTTGAAGGAGATCCTCATGTAATTATTGAAGCTATGACAATCTGTGCGAAAGTTATTGGAGCTCAAAAAGGCTATGTTTATGTTCGTGCTGAATATCCAAAAGCAGTTAAAATGCTTTCTAAAGCAATAGAAGCTGCAAAAGAATATAACCTATTAGGTGATAATATTCTTGGATCTGACTTCTCTTTTGATTTGGAAATTCGTTTAGGAGCAGGAGCTTTCGTATGTGGAGAGGAAATGGCATTAATTAACTCTATAGAAGGAAACAGAGGAATCCCTGTTTACAAGCCACCTTATCCAACTCAAGCTGGTTTATTCGGTAAACCAACTGTATTAAATAATGTTGAAACTTATGCTAATGTTCCTTTGATTATTAACAATGGTTCAGAATGGTTTAAGTCTATCGGTACAGAAGACTCACCAGGTACAAAAGTATTTGCTCTTGTAGGTAAGGTTGAGAAAGCAGGCCTTGTGGAAGTGCCAATGGGTATGTCTATAAGAGAGATTGTTTATGATATTGGTGGAGGAGTGCCTGACAATAAGAAGATAAAGGCTGTTCAAACTGGGGGACCTTCTGGGGGCTGTATACCTGAACATCTTTTAGATACTAAGGTTGACTATAGTTCATTGGCAGCTATCGGCTCAATTATGGGTTCAGGTGGTATGGTTGTAATGGATGAAACTGACTGTATGGTTGACATAGCTAAATTCTTTATGAAATTTACAGTAGATGAATCTTGCGGTAAATGTACTCCTTGTCGTATAGGTAATAAGAGAGTTCTAGAAATTCTTGAAAGAATTACTTCTGGAAATGGAAAAAAAGAAGATATTGAACTTCTTAAAGAGCTATGCACAGTAATTACAGATACAAGTCTTTGTGGACTTGGTAAATCTGCAACTAATCCTGTTAGCTCATCTATTCAGTATTTCTTAGAAGAATACGAAGAACATATTGAAGAACACAAGTGTAGGGCTAAGGCTTGTAAGGACTTATTAGACTATGTTGTTACTGATAAATGTATTGGTTGTAAGATTTGTAAGAAGACTTGCCCTGTAGATGCTATAACTGGAGATACTAAGGTTAAGCATGAAATTGATACAGAAATCTGTATTAAGTGCGGTCAATGTCTAGATAAGTGTCCAGTAAAAGCAATTGTGATGGGCTAGGAGGCTATAATGGTAAAATTAACAATAAATGGTATTGAAGTACAAGTTAAAGAGGGAACTACCATTCTAGATGCTGCTAAAAAAGTGAATGTTCACATTCCAACACTTTGCCATCTAGACTTAGGGGAACTTGGCTATGTAAATAAAGAAGCAAACTGTAGGGTTTGTATGGTTGAAATAATGAACTGGGGAACTTTAGCACCAGCTTGTGTTACTAAAGTTGCCGAGGGAATGGATGTAAGAACAGACACTATTAGGGTTGTAAAGTCTAGAAGAACAAATATTGAGCTTCTTCTTTCAGATCACCCTAAAGATTGTCTAGTGTGTAGAAAAAATGGTAACTGTGAGCTTCAAGATCTTGCGATGCTTTCTAATATAAGTGAAATTAGATTTAAGGGCGAGGAAAATAAATTTGAAGTAGACAACAGTTCTTTATCAATAATTAGAGATCCAAATAAATGTATACTTTGTAAGAGATGTATAACTATGTGTAATGAAGTTCAAACGGTTGGAACTCTTACTGATATAGGTAGAGGTTTCTCAACAGTAGTAGGAACTGCTTATCATGATCCAATGTTTGAAACAAACTGTACATTCTGTGGACAATGTTTAGCAGTATGTCCAACTGGAGCCTTATCAATTGTTTCTAATGTTGAACAAACTTACGAAGCTATAAATAATCCAGACAAGGTAGTAGTTGTTCAAACTGCACCTGCTGTAAGAGTTGCTCTTGGAGAAGAGTTTGGTATGGAAGCAGGATCTGTTGTAACTGGTAAAATGGTTACTGCCTTAAGGCAATTAGGTTTTGACTATGTTTTTGATACAGATTTCGCAGCAGACCTTACTACAATAGAAGAAGCAACTGAATTTATAAGTAGATTCAAATCTGGAGAAAATTTACCAATTATAACTTCATGTTGCCCAAGCTGGGTTAAGTTCGTAGAGCATAATTTCCCAGAATACTTAGATTCACCATCTTCATGTAAATCACCTCATGAAATGTTTGGATCAGTTACTAAATCATATTTTGCAGAAAAAATGGATATAGATCCTAAAGATATAGTTGTAGTATCAGTTATGCCTTGTGTTTCTAAGAAATATGAGTCAGCAAGACCTGAATTAGCAAGTGATGGAGAAATTTCCGATGTAGATATAGTTATTACAACTGTTGAACTTGCTACAATGATTAAAGACTTCTCAATAGATTTCAAAAACTTAAGTGACTCTGATTTTGATGAGTTAATGGGTGAGTCTACTGGTGGAGGAGTAATCTTTGGCTCTACTGGTGGGGTTGCAGAGTCAACTATTAGAACAGCTCATTATATGCTAACAGGTGAAGAACCTGCTCAATTAGAGTATAATGAAATTAAAGAACTAAAGGGTATCAAGGAAACTTCTCTTGAAATTGATGGAGCTACTATTAATATAGCAGTTGCCGGTGGACTTGGTAATGTAAGAAAGTTAATGGACATGATGAAAGAAGGTAAGAAAAATTACCATATCATTGAAATCATGGCATGTCCTGGAGGGTGTATTGACGGAGGAGGTCAACCATCTCACCATGGAGATACCGAGAAACTAGAAAAGAGAAAAGAAGGGTTAAGAAAAGAAGATAGGGACAAGGAGTTAAGATGTTCTTATGAAAACCCATCTATCCAAAAACTTTACAAAGAATACCTAGGCGAGCCAGGAAGTGAAAAAGCTCATGAGCTTCTTCATACATCATATAAGGCAAGAGGAAGATTCTAGAGATATAGTAAGGAAAAGTAATATTTAAACTCAGGAAAAAAGGAGCTATAAAACTGTTTAAGTTTTTTATAGCTCCTTTTTATTGGGTGGATATAAAATTTTCAATTTCAAAACGATTAAAGTCTTCTAAATTATGGCTAATAAGAATAATGCTTTTATTCTTTGTGTACTTCTTTATAATGCTTATAGTTTTAAGCTTCATTTTCTCATCAAGACCATTAAAAGCTTCATCAAGAATTAAAACTTCGCCTCCATAGGCTAAGGCTCTAGCAATAGCAACTCTTCTTTTCATACCACCACTTAAATTTTTTGTTTTTTGATTAAAATTTTCAATCTCAAGTTCTTTTAATATTTTAAGACCGTCATTATTTTGTTTTACTGCTAGAATATTATCTTTTACACTTGCAGTTTCAACAAGTCTATTTTCTTGGAAAACACAGGAAACACTTTCAAAACTATTTTCGATAATTCCTTTATCAGCTTTTTCAAATCCTAAGGCAAGATTTATAATAGTAGATTTTCC
Source organism: uncultured Peptoniphilaceae bacterium (assembly GCA_964432945.1). Classification (GTDB taxonomy): domain Bacteria; phylum Bacillota; class Clostridia; order Tissierellales; family Peptoniphilaceae; genus CAYSPO01. The sequence goes on along the minus strand of CAYSPO010000028.1, from coordinate 302 downwards.
TGATCCAGATGGGCCAACTATTCCCAGTGAATTATTTGAGTTTAGCTGAAAAGATATATCTTCTAGTAAAAAATCTTCATACTTTTTATAAACATTGGTAAACTTTATCATATTTCCTCCAATATAAATTCTAAAAATCTCTGAAAGACTATACTAAGCAAGATAATAGTAGCTGTATAGGCAAAAACTTGATCAGTGCTTAAGTAGAGTTTAGCTAGGTAGAGGCTTTCGCCAATTGAGTTTTTAGGAAGTCCTATAACTTCTCCAGCTATGCCAGCCTTAAACATTAGACCAGAGGCAGT
>CAYSPO010000027.1:14369-17021 GCA_964432945.1 uncultured Peptoniphilaceae bacterium | reverse complement strand
TTAAGCTTATACTCACACAATAATCAAGTTATATTGTTTACTAACAATAGGGAAGAATTGAACCTATTAAAAGAATTCAATTCAAATATAATATATTTAAGTGATGCAGAATGATTTATGGAATATCTGATCTCCATTTAGACTATACTGAAGATAAGAGTATGGAAATATTTGGAAATAATTGGTATAACTATCAAAATAGAATATTTGAAAACTGGAATAAAATCGTTAAACAAGACGATCTTGTTTTGGTTCCTGGAGACATTTCTTGGGGACTAAAATTATCAGATGCTTTACCCGATTTAGAGAAAATTGAAAGTTTGCCTGGCAGAAAAATTCTTTTAAGAGGAAACCATGATTATTGGTGGAAATCTTTGAATAAACTAAATGGTTTAGGTTTAAAAACAATAGAGTTTCTACAAAACAATTCTTTTGTTTACGAAAATTATAATATTGCTGGCACTAGATCTTGGTCATCTAGGGACTCTAGCGATTTTGATAAAGATGACGAAGCTATTTTCAAAAGAGAGCTTATAAGGTTAGAATTAAGTTTAAATACGATTGAAAATGACCTCGAAACAATAGTTATGTTGCACTATCCACCATTTAATAGGCAGGGCGAACCTAATGAAATAGGTGAAATACTAAAAAAATATAAAAATATAACAACCTGTCTTTACGGACACCTGCACAGCGAAGGTTTATCTTCTGTAGTTGAAGGTGAAATTGATGGGATTAATTATAGGTGTTTGTCTGCAGATTATATTGATTTTATACCTCAGTTGATAAAAAAAGTTTGACAAAAGATTAATTCCATAGTAGTATTATTCAAGATAAATTATGGGCGAGCAAAAAGCCCTAACTAAATAGTTACTACTAAGGAGTGAGGAAATGTTAAAGGGTAAAAGTTTAATTACACCAGATGATCTAACAATAGAAGAAATATTTAATTTATTAGAAACAGCTAATGATATTATTAAGAGTCCTGTTAATTATTCTAGAATTTGTAATGGAAGAATAATGGGGGCTCTTTTTTTTGAGCCTTCAACTAGAACTAGACTAAGTTTTGAAGCTGCAATGTTAAGACTAGGTGGACAAATTATAGGATTTTCAGAAGCTCAAAGTTCTTCTACAGCTAAAGGAGAATCATTAGCTGACACGATAAGAACAGTCGCTGCTTATTCAGATATTATTGTTATGAGACATCCTAAAGAAGGATCTGCATCATCAGTTAGAGGAATAACTGATATACCTTTAGTAAATGCTGGAGACGGTGGACATTTCCATCCAACACAAACATTAACTGATTTATTAACTATTAATGAAACTCTTGGAAGTTTAGAAAACCTAACGATTGGTCTTTGCGGCGATTTGAAATTCGGAAGAACAGTTCATTCGCTTATTAAAACTATGAATAAGTTTTCTAACAATAAGTTTGTTATGATTTCACCTGAGGAATTACAAGTTCCAGATTATATTAAAGCTACAGCTTTCAAAGAAGGAGATACTAATTATAAGGAAGTTGAAAGACTTGAAGATGTAATAGGAGAACTAGATGTACTTTATATGACTAGGGTACAAAAAGAAAGATTCTTTAATGAAGCAGACTACATTAGATTAAAAGATTCATACATCTTAACACCAGATAAGATGAAATTAGCTAAAGAAAATATGGCTGTACTTCACCCACTACCAAGGGTAAATGAAATATCTGTAGAAGTAGACAGCGATCCAAGAGCAGTGTACTTTAACCAAGTAAAATATGGTATGTATGTAAGAATGGCATTAATTTGTGAACTATTGGGGGTAAAACCATGCTAAGTATAACAAGTATAAAAAAAGGAATTGTAATCGATCATATTAAAGTAGGAATGGGTTATAGAATTTATAAATTACTAGAACTACAAAATGTTGACTATACTGTTGCACTAATTACAAATGCAAGAAGTACTAAATTAGGGAAAAAAGATATTATAAAAATCGAAAATGTAATTGACTTAGATTTAATGCCATTAAGCATTTTAGATGAGAATATGACAATAAATATTATAGAAGATGAAAAAATAGTTGAAAAATTACAATTAGAATTACCGGAGTCATTTGAAGGAATTTTCTCGTGTAGAAATCCAAGATGTATTACTACTCAAGAGACTACTATCCCACAAAAATTTGAATTAGTTAATCACGCTACTAAAACTTACAAGTGCCACTACTGCGATCATTTACTAAAGGTTGATAAATAATGATAATAAAAAATGCAAAGATTTTAGATTATAGGGGAAGTGCATATAAAGATATTCAAATAAAAAATGGGAAAATTGAAAATATAGGAAAAATTGAGGAATTTGAAATAGAAGGCGAAAGAATTATCGATGGAGAAAATAAAGTTTTAATGCCGAGCTTCGTTGATTTACATGTTCACTTCAGATATCCAGGTTTTACCTATAAAGAAGATATACTTACAGGATCAAAGGCCGCAGTCAAAGGTGGATATACGATTTGTAACACTATGGCAAACACAAAGCCTGTTGTCGATAATATAGAAGTTTATAATAAAATTATGGAAAAAAATGAAGAAGTTGGCTTAATTGATCTTTATCAAATAATGTCAGTTACAAAAGATATGAAAGGTGAAGAATTAATTGACTTCTC
>CAYSPO010000027.1:0-14269 GCA_964432945.1 uncultured Peptoniphilaceae bacterium | reverse complement strand
TGTGAAGTTACTCCTCATCATATAGCTTTATCAGATTTAGACTTTAAAGTGAATCCACCAATTAGAGAAACAAAAGATATAGAAGCTATAATAGAAGGAATTAAAGATGGAACAGTAGATGCAATAGCAACTGACCATGCTCCTCACTCAGTAACTGATAAGAAAAAAGGGGCACCAGGCTCTATTGGTTTAGAAACATCATTTGCTGTTTCTTACACAAAGCTAGTTAAAACAGGCATAATTACACTTGAAGAACTATCAAAAATTATGTCATATAACCCCGCTCAGATATTAGGTCACGACCATGGTATAATAGAAACAGGTAAATCTGCGGATTTAGTTCTTGTAGATTTAGAGTCAAAATCTAAGGTTGATGATAACTACTTTGAATCAAAAAGTAAAAATTCAGTATTTAAAGGAATGGACTTTGATTCAAATATTGTTATGACATTAAGAAAAGGAGAGCTTGTGTATGAAGATAATAGACAGATTATATAAAGAAGTAGAAGAAAAATCTTTTGTATGTGTAGGCCTAGATACTAGATTAGATTATATTCCAGAAAATAAAAGAACATCTAATATTTGTGAAGATATGTTTAATTTTAATAAAGAGATAATAGATGCTACAAAAGATTTATCGGCTATCTTTAAAGTTCAAATCGCTTACTATGAAGCATACGGAGTAGAAGGTATGAAAGCATATGCTAAAACAGTATCTTATTTGAAAGACCAAAACATTATATCAATAGGTGATGTTAAAAGAGGAGATATATCCTCAACAGCAGATATGTATGCGAAGGCACATTTCACTTCAGATTTTGAAGTAGATTTTATCACTGTCAATCCTTATATGGGTTTTGACAGTGTAAGCCCATATTTTGACTACTTAGAAACAGGAGAAAAAGGCCTATTTGTCCTACTAAGAACTTCAAACCCTGGTTCTAAAGATATTGAGTGCTTAGATTATAATGGTGAGCCACTTTTTTACCATGTAGGAGATAACTTGAGTGAACTTAGTAAACAATTTATTTCAGAATCATCATATAGTCCTTTAGGATTTGTTGTGGGAGGCACTCACTCATCTGAAGCAATAGAAATAAGATCTAGGTATAAAGATACCTTCTTCTTAATACCAGGGTATGGGCATCAAGGAGCTTCTGCTGAAGATATCAGAAACTATATGAATGACTTTAATGGAGGAATTGTAAATTCATCTAGAGGAATTATAAAAAATCATTGTAACTTTGATGATGGCAGCGAAAAAGTAGGCGAATATGCTAGAGAAGCTGTAATTAATATGAGAAAGGATATATATGGAATATAAGGCTTATAAAACCAATAAAATTATTTATAATAAAGAAGTTGGAAAAAATGTTTTCTTAATGAAAATCCAAGGTAAATTTGAAGGCAAACCAGGACAATTCTATATGGTAAGATCTTGGGACTCTTATCCACTGCTTGCAAGGCCATTAAGCATTTGCGACATAGAAGAAGATGGAATTTTATTTTTATACTTAGTTGTTGGAAAGGGTACTGAAGAATTTTCTAGGTTAAAAGAAGGAGATAATATTTCTACTTTAGGTCCTTTAGGAAATGGATTTGAATTAACAAACAATAAAAAAGCAGCAATTATAGCTGGAGGGATAGGCCTTGCACCAATGAAATATCTAGCTAGATCTTTAGATAATAAAGCTGATTTATATGTAGGTTATGCAAATGAAGACTATTTTCTAGATGAGATGGAAGAATATGTTAATGAAATAACAATATCTTCAGATAACGGTAAGGTTGGTAGAAAAGGAAATGTTTTAGAGATATTTGAAGATAAGAACTACGATGTCATCTATGCTTGTGGACCTAATGGGATGCTAGAGGCTATAAAAAATAAGGTAGATATCGAAAATATACAATTATCATTGGAAAGCAATATGGCATGTGGAATTGGAGCTTGCTCAGGATGTACTATAAGTACAACAAAGGGATACTTGAGAGTATGCCATGATGGACCAGTATTTCAAGCTAGTGAGGTGAATTTCTAATGCTAAAAACAAAAATCGGTGAAATTGAATTAAAAAACCCTGTAATTGCTGCTTCTGGAACATTCGCTTATGGAGAGGAATTTTCTAAGTATATTGATTTAAATAAACTCGGAGGAGTATCTTCAAATGGGATTACTTTAAGCCCTAAAGACGGTAATCCAGGACAAAGAATATATGAAACACCTTCAGGAATGATGAACTCAGTTGGACTTCAAAATCCTTCAGTTGCATCTTTTATAGACAATGAGTTTAAGTTTATGAAAAGTTTTGAATATGAAACAATTGTAAATTTAAGTGGAAATTGTTTAAATGACTATGTTGAAGGAGCAAAATTACTAGAAAAAGAAGACTTCAATATAATAGAGCTAAATATATCTTGTCCTAATGTTAAAGAAGGTGGTATGGCTTTTGGTATGACATGTGATGCAGCTGAAACTGTTGTTAGTGCCATTAAAGAAGTCTCAACTAAGCATATTATGGTTAAATTATCTCCAAATGCTTTCAACTTAAGCGAAGTAGCTAGAGCATGTGAGGCTGCAGGAGCAGATTCTCTTTCATTAGTAAATACTTTTAATGCTCTTGCAATAGATATTTATAATAGAAAGCCAATTTTTAACAATGTAACAGCTGGACTTTCTGGTCCTGCTATCAAGCCAATTGCTTTAAGAATGGTTAGAGATGTATATAAGGCTGTTAATATACCAGTAATTGGTATGGGTGGAATAATGGATTATAAAGATGCCATAGAGTTTATTATGGCAGGTGCAACCGCCATTCAAGTTGGAACAGCAAATCTTGTGAATCCTAATGCCATTATTGAAATAATCGATGGAATTGAAGAATTTATGGAAGAACAAGGAATAAAAGATTTAGAAGAAATTAGAGGAATTATTTAGGAGGAAATATGGATATTAAAGAATTATTTGTTGAATGTGAAGCTTTTTTACAAGGACACTTTTTACTGTCATCTGGAAAGCATAGTGATGGATATGCTCAATGCGCAAGACTTATGATGCACCCAGACAAGGCTAAAATAGCTTTTGGCGTACTTAAAGATCAAGTTAAGGACTTAGGTATAGATGTTGTTGTAGGACCTGCAATAGGGGGGATAATTCCTAGCTATGAGTTTGCTAGTCAATTAAATGTTTTATCAGTTTTCACAGAACGTGAAGACAATGTTATGACACTTAGAAGAGGTTTTACTTTAGAAAAAGGACAAAAAGCAATAATCTCAGAAGATGTTGTTACAACAGGAAAATCTTCATTAGAAACAATAAAAGCTATTGAAGAATATGGGGTAGAGGTAGTAGGTATTTCTTGTTTAGTAAATAGAAGTGGAAAAACTGAAGTTGAAGGATACCCAATCTTCTCAGCTTTAGAAATTGATATAGCAACATTTGAAAAAGAGGAATGCCCTCTATGTAAAGAAGGTATCCCTCTAGTTAAACCTGGTAGTAGAAAACAAGCTCTATAATTTATTAGGAAGATGGATCGTGAATTTTGATCCACTTCCTTTTTTACTTTCTACCATAATATTTCCACCTAAAGAATTTACTAAATCTTTTGTAATAGATAAACCTAGACCTGAACCTTGAACTTTCTTGTTTCTTTCATTGTCTATCCTAAAATTCCTTTCGAATATTTTATCAAGAAAATTATCTTCAATTCCTATTCCAGTATCTACAACGGATATTATTATATTGTTTGACTTTTCTTTCATAAATACTGAAACCTTATCTCCTTTTTCGCAGGCTTTTAGTGCATTGGAAAGTAAATTATATATAATTTGGGTGATTTTTTCCTTGTCTGAAGTCATATATATATCTTTTTTTACTTTGGTTTCGATTTCGATCCCATTAGCTTTAGCACTAGGATATAGACTCTTACTAATTTCTAATAGAGTTTTACTTATATTAAAGTACTCAATATTATTTTCAGATATTTTTGATTCATCATTAAATCCTTGTCTTAGTTTTTCAACTAATCCATTCATATGAATTATTTCATCTTTTAAAGAGTTAATAGATTCATCATCTAAATCAATTATTCCATCTTCAATAGCTTCTATATATAAAAGAAGATTAGTTAAAGGTGTCTTTAATTCATGAGATATATTTTGACTGTATTCATATCTTAATTCTTCTTGTTTTTTAAGAGTTTTGCCTAGATAGGTCATATTTAAGTTGAGATTTTCAATTTCTTCTATATCTGTATTTATATTATAAGTAAAGTCATATTCTTTTTTCTTATAATCATTTGCCATTAAGCTAAGATTCTCTATGTTTTCAGTGATTTGTTTTGACAAGAAATATGAAGAAACTAAGCCAATAGAAGCTGCTAATAAGCCAACAAAAACTAAGGCTAAAACCATGTTTTTTGTAAAAGATGAAGTGATTTCATCAACCTTATCAGTATCGTAATAAGAAATCTTCAATAGACCAATATATTTATTGTTATTCACTATTTTATATTCTTTTGTAATAAGATTATAGGAATTATCTAGTTTATTAAAACTAGCTACTGGGTTGTTATCAGAGTCAAAAATTTCTATTTGTATATTTTCAGTGTAAGCGAATATCCCGACATTACTACTTAAGCTTGTTAAATCATCATCTTGTAAAAGGTAGGATATTTGGTTTCTTAAATCCTCAAATCTTTTTTCTCTAATATCAGAAATATAGTTTTTAAAAGAGTATTTAAATATAATATTAAAAAGTATAAAAAGGATAAAAACAACTATAAAAATAGAAGTAAAAATTATCTTTAAAATTTTATTTCTTAATTTAATTCAAATCACCAACCTTATAGCCAACACCATAAACAGTTACTATATATTTAGGTTTTTTAGGATTGTCTTCTATTTTCTGTCTTATATTTTTAATATGGGTATCTATTGCTCTGTCATAAGCTTCATAATCAGCTCCAAAAGCAGCTGCTATTATTTCTTCTCTTGTGAAGATTTTCTTAGGGTGCTCAAATAGAACTTTAACTATTTCAAATTCATTTTTAGTTAATTCTATAATTTGACCGTTTAGTTCAATAGTATAATTATCTAGATTTATAATGAAATGACCATTGTCATAACTTAAAATATTTCTTTTAATAGTCGCATTTGTTTGAGTTCTTCTTAGAACTGCTTTAATTCTTTCTAGTAGCTCTCCTGGGCTAAAAGGTTTAACTACATAATCGTCTGCACCAAATTTAAATCCTTCTATTATATCTTTTTCTTCGACTTTTGCTGTTACCATAATAATAGGTATATTTGATCTTTCTCTTATGAATTCAATTACTTCATCACCACTTAATTTAGGTAACATTCTATCTAAAATTATTAAGTCAATTTCTTCATTTTCAAATTTATTTATAGCTTCTTCACCATTGAAAGCCTTTGAAACTTCATATCCCTCCTTCAATAAATACTTTTCAATAATACTTGATATTTTAATCTCATCTTCTACTAATAAAATTTTCATTAACTATCACCTTGCATATTAAATTTCATAATTATATAATGTTAATATTATTATAACATTGGAGATGATTTATGAATATTTTAATTGATATATTAAAAGTAGTAATTCTTGGTATAGTTGAAGGAGTTACAGAATTTTTACCAGTAAGTTCTACTGGTCACTTAATAATAGTAGATGAATTTGTTAAATTAGAACCTGCATCATTTGCAAATACCTTTATGGTAATTATACAGCTTGGAGCTATACTAGCTGTAATTGTGATGAATTTTAATAAACTTTTTCCTTTTTCTAAGAGAAATTTAACAGAGAAAGATAAAGAGTTTTATAAAAATAGTAATTTGCAAACAAAAGCTTATATGCTTGTTAAAAAAGGGGATAGAGATATACTGAGCCTTTGGTCTAAAATACTTGTTGCTATTATACCAGCAGCTATTTTAGGACTTTTATTTGATGATATAATAGATAAATATTTATTTCATCCAGTTCCAGTAGCTATTGCTCTTATTTTCTATGGTTTAGTAATTATAGTAATTGAAAATAGAAAAAAAGATGAAGATTCTAAAATACATAGTTTTGAAGATTTATCATATATGACTGCCTTTAAAATTGGGGTATTTCAGTGTTTAGCTTTAGTACCTGGGACGAGTAGGTCAGCTTCAACTATAATTGGCGGGCTTTTGCTAGGAGCAGATAGGCTTATTGCAACAGAGTTTTCTTTTTATCTTGCAATACCTACTATGATAGGAGCTACTCTATTAAAAGTTATAAAAAATGTTGGTGCTTACACTTCTTACCAATGGTTTTTAATATTACTAGGTTCAGTTGTTTCTTACTTTGTTGCTTATCTTGCAATTAATAAATTTGTATCCTATATTAAAAAACATGACTTTAAAGTCTTTGGTTATTATAGAATTATATTAGGTATTCTTGTAATAGTTGTATTAGAATTATTAAAATAAAAAAATCCCCTATCCTATAAAGGAGTCAGGGGATTTTTTATTGAAAAATTATTATTTATTTTCTTTAATAGCACTTTGTGCTGCTGCTAATCTAGCAATTGGGACTCTAAATGGGGAACAAGAAACATAATCAAGATCTATACTATGGAAAAATTCTATAGATGCTGGGTCACCGCCATGTTCACCACAAATTCCTAGATGAAGATCTTTATTTCCTTCTAATCCTTTTTCTGCAGCAAGTTTAACAAGTTGACCAACACCTTGAATATCTAATGTTTCAAAAGGACTTTTTCCTAAGATTTTTTTATCTTCGTATTCTGAAAGATATTTTCCAGAGTCATCTCTAGAGAAACCAAATGTCATTTGAGTAAGGTCATTTGTACCAAAGCTAAAGAAATCTACATTTTGTCCGATTTGATCAGCTAATAAAGCTGCTCTAGGAATTTCTAACATAGTTCCTACATGGAAATCTAACTTGTCATTTTGTTCTTGGAAAACTAAAGCTATTTCATCAAGTACTTCTTCCTTAACATATTGAAGTTCTTTAACTTCACATACTAAAGGAATCATAATTTCAGGAGTAACAACTACTCCTTCTTTTTTCATTCTAAAGGCTGCTTGCATAATAGCTCTTACTTGCATTCTATAGATTTCAGGATAAGTAACTGCAAGTCTACAACCTCTATGGCCTAACATAGGGTTTACTTCTTCAAGAGCTTCCACTCTTTCGAATAAGTATTTGGTATCTAAATTTAAATCATTAGCTAGTTTTTCTAAATCTTTTTTATGGCTTGGAAGGAATTCATGAAGAGGTGGATCTAATAGTCTTACAGTCATTGGATTGTCTCCAAGAACTTTAAACATATTATAGAAATCTTCTTCTTGAATTGGAAGTAATTTAGCTAATGCTTTTTCTCTTGTTTCTAAATCTTCAGCAAGAATCATTTGTCTTACATAAAGAACTCTGTCTTCTTTAAAGAACATATGCTCAGTTCTACATAAACCAATTCCTTTAGCACCAAATGAAATAGCTGTTTCTGCATCCATAGGGGAGTCAGCATTAGCTCTAACATCTAGTTTTCTAAATTCATCAGTCCATTCCATAAATGTTTCAAAGTTACCAGAAAGACCAGGTTCAACTTTTTTGATTTCTCCAGCATATATTTTTCCAGTAGAACCATCTATTGAAATAACATCGCCTTCATGGAACTCTTGATCTCCTATTTTCATAACTTTTAATTCTTCATTAACATTTACACTTGTAGCACCAGCAACACAGCATTTACCCATTCCTCTAGCTACTACTGCAGCGTGAGATGTCATACCACCTCTAGAAGTAAGGATACCTTGTGCTGCTACCATTCCTTCAATATCTTCCGGTGAAGTTTCCTGTCTAACGATTATAGTTTTTTCACCATTTTTAGTTGCATTTACACTGTCACTAGCATGGAAATAAATCTTTCCTGAAGCTGCACCAGGTGAAGCTGCAAGACCTGTAGCTAGAGCAGTTGCATTTGATAGTTCTTCTTGATCAAAGTTAGGGTGTAATAATTGAGAAAGCATTTCTGGATTAATTTTTTCGATTGCTTCTTCTTTTGTTATTAAGCCTTCATTTACCATGTCAACAGCTATTGTAACAGCTGCTTGAGCTGTTCTTTTACCGTTTCTAGTTTGAAGAATATATAATTTTCCTCTTTCAATAGTAAACTCAAGGTCTTGCATATCCCTATAATGGTTTTCTAATTTTTGGACAGTATTAAAGAATTCTTCATAAACTTCTGGCATTTGCTTATTAAGGGTATGAATTTCTTCTGGTGTTCTAATTCCAGCTACGACATCTTCTCCTTGAGCATTAATTAAGTATTCACCAAAAAGTTCATTTTCACCAGTTGATGGGTTTCTAGAGAAAGCAACTCCAGTTCCTGAATTGTCTCCAATATTACCAAATACCATTGATTGAATATTTACAGCAGTTCCAAGGTCATCAGAAATACCATTTAGTTTTCTATAAACTTTTGCTCTGTTGTTATTCCAAGATTTGAACACAGCTTCAGTTGCTGTATATAATTGCTCTAATGGTTCTTGAGGGAATTCTTCATTCATTTCTTGTAGATAAAGTTTTTTGTATTTTTCTACAAGTTCTTTTAAGTCTTCTACACTTAAATCTGAATCATTTTCTACATTTGCTTTATTTTTAATATCATTTAATATTACATCAAATTGTGCCTTAGGTATTCCCATTGCAACATCAGAAAACATTTGTATAAAGCGCCTATATGAGTCATAAGCAAACTTTTCATTACCAGTAGACTCAGCTAAACCTATAACAGCCTTATCATTAAGACCTAGGTTTAGTATTGTGTCCATCATTCCTGGCATTGAAAAGACGGCACCAGATCTTACAGAGAATAGAAGAGGATTTTCAGTATCAGAGAATTTTTTTCCGATTTTGTTTTCTACTTCTTTAATGTGCTCTGCAATTTCTTCTTTTAATGACTCCCAAAGGACTTCATTTTCCTCGTAAAACTTGTTACATGCTTCTGTGGTTACAGTAAATCCTGGTGGTACACTAAGACCTAAATTTGTCATTTCAGCTAAGTTAGCGCCTTTACCACCTAGTAAAGACCTCATGTCCTTATTACCGTCATTAAATGAATATACATATTTTGTCGACATACATTCCTCCTACAAGATAATATTGTTTGTTCTTTTGATGTAATTAATAATTATATCAGCTGTTTCCTCAATTGCTTTTTCGGAAACATCAATAATTGGGCAACCAATTCTCTTCATTACTTCATGTGCATAGTCTATTTCTTCCAAGATTCTAGCTAGGTCAGTATAAGATCCAGAATTTATTCCTAGAGATCTCATTCTTTCCTTACGAATTCTATTTAGGTTTTCTGGTGAGTTAGTTAAGCCTATTACTTTCTTACTTTCTATCTCGAAAAGTTCCTTAGGAAGTTTTGTTTCAGGAACAAGCGGAACATTAGCAACTTTATAATTTTTATTTGCTAAATACATAGATAGGGGAGTCTTTGAGGTTCTAGACACTCCAATAAGACATATATCGGAATTCAAAATTCCTCTATTGTCTTTACCATCATCATATTTAACAGCAAATTCAATTGCTTCTACTCTCTTGAAATAATTTTCATCTAGCTCCCTAAGAGCTCCTGAATTAGTAGATGGCTCAATTCCTGTCTTTTCTGCAATTGCATCAATAGACTGAGTTAAGACATCTATTCTTGTAATATTATTTTCATCACAATAGCCTTCTAAATGGCTTCTAATCTCAGGATTAACCAATGAATAGAAGAGGAGATCTTCTTTAGTTAAAATCCTTAAGACTTCATTTAACACTGCCATGCTTCGTATATGAGAGAATTTTTTTATTTCATAATCTAACTTTTTGAATTGTGCAACTGCAGCTCTAGCATTTTGCTCTGCTGTTTCACCTAAAGAATCGCTGATTATGTATATTAGTTGTGTAGTCATAAATCACCTCAATTTATTCCTCAGTTCCTATTATATACAAAGTTAACAATAATGAAAACATTTTTATCAATTTAAAGTTATTAAATGTATAAGTGTTAAGAAATTACGAATATATATTTATAAATATTTATATAAAGAAAGCTTATGGATATTTATACCGAAATCATAAATAAGGCTATACTTAGCTATTTAACTGTAAATTAAATATTGACTTTAGATGTTTATAATTATATAATTAAGAAAATTTAATAAGGCTACGATGAAGAAGGTATTATCGACTAACTTATAAAAGCGAGGGGGAATTGGTGAAAAGTCCCTATAAGTATAGGATAAGAGTTGTCTTCTAGCTATGAAATTATAAGTGTCGCAGTTTTTGCGAAATATAGGTGGTACCACGGAAAAAGCCCTTCGTCCTATAACGAGGGGCTTTTATTATTCTTAAAATTGGAGGTTATATGAGAGAATTAAATAAAAACTATGATCCTAAAGATTTCGAAGAAAGAATCTATAGAGAATGGATAGATGGTGAATATTTCAAAGCTGATGCTCAAAGTAATAAGCCGCCATACTCTATGGTTATGCCGCCCCCAAATGTAACAGGTAATCTTCACTTAGGACATGCAATCAACAATACACTGCAAGATGTTCTAATTAGGCAAAAAAGAATGCAAGGCTATGAAGTTCTATGGGTGCCTGGTACTGACCATGCTTCAATAGCAACAGAAGCTAAGGTAGTAGAAAAACTTGCTAAACAAGGAATAGATAAAGAAGACTTAGGTAGAGAAGGATTTTTAAAAGAAGCTTGGGCTTGGACTGAAGAATATGGTGGAAATATTAAAAATCAATTAAAGAAATTAGGAGTTTCTTGTGATTGGTCAAGAGAAAGTTTCACTTTAGATGAAGATGTTTCAAAAGCTGTTTTAGAGTCTTTTGTTAAGTTTTATGAGAAAGGCTATATTTATAGGGGAGACAGAATAGTTAACTGGTGTCCAAGTTGTCAAACTGCAATATCTGATATTGAAGTTGAACATAAAGATGAACATGGAAAACTATATCATATCAGGTATAAAATAAAAGATAGCGATGATAGTATTATTATTGCAACTACTAGACCAGAAACTTTACTTGGAGATTTAGCTGTGGCTGTAAATCCAGATGATGAAAGATACAAAGACTATATAGGTAAAACTCTTATACTTCCATTAGTTGAAAGAGAAATTCCAATAATTGAAGACGCATATGTTGAATCAGAGTTTGGATCAGGAGCAGTTAAGATTACCCCTTCTCATGACCCTAATGACTTTGAAGTAGGAGCTAGACATAATCTTGGTCAATGTGTTGTAATCAATGAAAAGGGATATATTGTTGAAGGCTATGGAAAATATTCTGGCTTAGAAAGATACGAAGCTAGAAAAGAATTAATAACAGACTTAGATAAAGCTGGTTTATTAGTTAAAATAGAGGAACATGATCATGCGGTTGGACATTGTGATAGATGTGATGCTGTAATAGAACCATTAATTTCAAAGCAATGGTTTATTAGTATGAAAGAACTCGCAAAGCCAGCTAAAGAAGCATATTTAAATGGTGATTTGAAGTTTTACCCTGATAGATTTGGAAAAATTTACTTAAATTGGCTTGATAATATTAGGGATTGGTGTATATCAAGGCAATTATGGTGGGGACACAGAATACCAGCTTACGAATGCCAAGATTGTGGAGAAATTATTGTTAGTAAAGAAACACCTAAAGAATGCAGCAAATGTAAGTCTAGTAATATCAAACAATTTGAAGATACTCTTGATACTTGGTTTTCATCTGGATTATGGCCTTTCTCTACATTAGGCTGGCCAGAAGATCCTAAAGAATATGAGAAGTTTTTCCCAACTAATGTTTTAGTCACAGGATATGACATAATATTCTTCTGGATAATTAGAATGGTATTTATGTCAATCGAAATGACTGGAAAACTTCCTTTTAATGATGTTTACCTAAATGGTTTAGTAAGAGACCAAGAAGGTAGAAAAATCAGTAAATCTCTTGGTAATGGGATAGATCCCCTTGCAGTAATAGGTGAGTATGGTGCTGATGCATTGAGATTTATGCTTGTAACAGGAAACACACCTGGAAATGATATGAGATTTTTCATGGAAAAAGTAGAATCCTCAAGGAACTTTGCTAATAAACTTTGGAATGCATCAAGATTTGTGTTAATGCATTTAGATGAAAATTCAAGTGATTCATTAGAAGGATTAGAACTTGAATCATCAGATAAATGGATTTTATCTAATTTACAATATTTAATTGAAAATATGAATATAAATCTATCTAAGTATGAACTTGGTATAGCAGCTTCTAACTTATATAATTTTGTGTGGGATGAATTCTGTGATTGGTATATTGAGCTTGTTAAAGATAGGTTATTTAAAGGAAGCGAAGAAAGTAAGGCTTCTGCAAAAGCAGTGCTACTATTTACTTTGAAAAATATTCTAAAATTACTTCACCCATTTATGCCGTTTATAACTGAAGAAATATATTCTTTCCTACCAAGTACAAATGGCAAGATTATTAATTCCAACTGGCCAACTTTTAACGATGAATTAATCTTTGAAAAAGAAAAGTCAGAAATAGAAATTATAATAGATGCAATTACAGGAATAAGAAACGCTAGAAGTGAAATGGATATTGCTCCATCTAAAAAAGCTGAGCTATATATTCATGCGGATGATCTTCATAAGCAAGTATTTGAAAATAATGATCAATTCTTTATCTCTCTTGCTTCTACAAGTGATGTTAAATACCTAGATAAAAAATTTGATGGAGAAGCTCTTAGCATTGTAAAGAGTGGCTATGAATTATTTATTCCTATTTATGGTTTAATTGACTATGAAAAAGAATTATATAGAATGGAAAAAGAAAAGAAAAAAGCTGAAGAAGAACTACAAAGAGCAAATAGACAGCTAAGCAATGAAGGTTTTGTAAAAAACGCTCCTAGTCAAGTAGTTGAAGCAGAAAAAGAGAAACTCGAAAAATTTGAAACTTTAATTAAAGAGTTAGAAATAAGTATAGAATCAATAAAATCTAAATTGAATTAGGTGATTGTATGGATACTTTGTCAATTATATTTTTGTTTTTTTTAGCACTAGTCTTAATAAGTTTGCAGTATACTTTAAACAAAATATTAGTCGAAATAAGAAAGATAAATAAATCACTAGATTATTTAAAAGACAAGGGGGACAAGAGTGCAAGAGAATTTACTTTTAAGTAAAGAAGATATAGCTAAGATTAATACAAGATTAGCTAAGGAAATAAATGAAGAATTTAAAGGGGAAGATTTAATAGTAGTTGCCTTATTAAAAGGTGGAGTTATGTTTTGCACTGACCTCATTAAAGAGTTAGATATACAAGTGTACCTTGATTTTTTAACGGCATCATCTTATAAAAATTCAGAAAAATCTAGCGGTAATGTAGAAATTTTATCTGATGTAAGGGTAGATATAAAAGATAAAAATGTTTTAATTGTAGATGATATTTTTGATACAGGATACACTATGGAAAGTATTTATAAGTACTTTGAAATTAAAGAACCTAAAAAACTGAAAACGTGTGTATTGCTTGATAAACCATCTAGACGAAAAGTTGATTTTAAAGTTGATTTTATTGGAAAAGAAATAGATGACTTGTTTGTAGTAGGTTACGGTTTAGACTATGAAGGATTTTATAGAAACACTCCATACATTTTTACCTTTAGCTAAAATGTTAAATTAAGGTAAAGGAAAATGTTGACACCTACCAATCTACTGTGATATAGTATCTATGTGATATATGATCACGAATGATATTTAAGGAGTGTATTAAATGGTAAAGGGAACTGTTAAATGGTTCAACGCGACTAAAGGATATGGTTTTATTTCAACTGAAGAAGGAGAAGATGTATTCGTACATTACTCTGCACTTCCAGAAACAGGAGAATTCAGAACATTAGACGAAGGTCAAGAAGTTGAGTTTGAAATTACTGATGGCGACAAAGGTCCTCAGGCTTCTAATGTAGTTAAATTATAGATTTATAATAGACTTAAAATTTAGAAGAAAGCCCCTATTTTATAGGGGCTTTAATTATTTGTGTATTTTTATGCAAATAAAAAGCACCTTAATTAAGGTGCTTATGGAGGCGACACCCAGACTTGAACTGGGGATAAAGGTGTTGCAGACCTCTGCCTTACCACTTGGCTATGTCGCCGTATATGGAGCGGATGAGGAGATTCGAACTCCCGACCCTCGCCTTGGCAAGGCGATGCTC
>CAYSPO010000026.1:0-17363 GCA_964432945.1 uncultured Peptoniphilaceae bacterium | reverse complement strand
ATTAACTCCAGCAGTAGTAGATAGAATAACTGGAGAAGATATCTACGCAAGCTCTGTTGAAGTAGCTAAGGCTATGTATCCAGAAGGTGCTGAAAAAGTTATTATAGCAACTGCAAACAAAGAAAAATTAGCTGACGCTTTAACAGCAGGATCATTAGCTAATTTATATAATGCTCCTGTTCTATTAGTAGAAGGAGACAATGTTTCTGAAGTTGTTGCAGAATATCTAGCTGATGGTGTTAAAGAAGTTACTGTTATTGGTGGACCTAACACAATTAGCCCAGCTGTTTTTGAAAAACTAGAAGCAATGGTTGACTCTGTTGAAAGAATCCAAGGATCAAACAGATTCCAAACAGCAGTAGAAGTTGCTAAATTAGTTCAAGAAGATGAAGCACAAAATAAATTCATCGTTGCAAACGGAGAAGGAAACGAAAAATTCGTAGACGCTTTATCTGCATCAGCAGTATCAAGTGTATATGGATACCCAGTTCTTGTAACAAGTGCAGATGAATTAGTTAAAGAAGCAACAGCTTTCTTAACAGATTCAAAAGCAAGTGAAGTATTTGTAATTGGTGGAGAAAGTTCAATCAAAAAAGCTGTTATCACAGATCTTGAAAAAGTTCTTGATAAAGAAGCTAAGGTTGGAAGAATTTCTGGCTTAAACAGAAATGAAACAGCTGTTGCTGTTGCAAAGGCATTCTTCCCAGAAGCTGAACAAGCTGTTTTCGTAAACGGAGACGACAACCAATTAGTATTAGTAGCTGGAACTTATGCTGGTTCTCAAAATGCACCAGTTATCTTAGTTGGACAAAAAGATGTTCCAAAACCAGCTAAAGAATACCTACCAACTTCAGCTATAAAAGACGGAACTGTAATCGGTTCAGTTGAATCAGTTGAAGAAATAGTTAGGTTACAACTTGAAGAATTAGTTAAATAATTCGCCTATAAATTTTAAAGAAGAACCTTCGGGTTCTTCTTTTTTTGTTTTCTTTTATTTTCCCTTTTATCTTTTATTAATCTTATAAACTTCGCTCTATATTCTTTTATATCTTTTTTTTCTTATCCTAAGTTTTATCTTTTTAATTTTTATACTAAAGCCACCATCTTTTTAATCTATATAGGTAAATAATGCTTATATTTTATAAAATAAATAAAACTATCCTTAAAGATTTAAGGTCTTAATGACAATTTTTTATTATAGGTTTTTAGTCCCTAGTTTCTTTATAGGATTTTTATAAATAAAAAAAGCCTATCTAGTTCTAACCTAGTTAGGCTTTTCTTAGAATACTATCCTCTTAGAATTGATGTAAGTATAGTAAATCTCTTTGAATAAACACAGTATCTCTTATCTGTCTTTTTATAGTCTGATCAGAGCAAAGCACTTTTAAAGTTTCACCGTTTGTAAGAGCTATTTTCCCACAAGTATGTTCCTTTATGTATTTTGGATTTATATAGGTCATAGCTCCGTCATTTCTCTTGGTAGGTATCCTTGATTTAACACAAATAAATATATTGTCTTCGTCAAAAACAAGGGGAAGATTTTTTCCTTTTCCGAGAAGTTCCTTATAATATCTCTTTGACTCGTCTAAGTCAAAGAATAGAAATCTGGCGATATTTTTAATAGTTGATTGAATGCTTTTATTGAAAACAACAGAGTCTATAATTGTTGTAACTCTAGTAACATCGCCTATACCTTCTTTATATTCTGGTTTAATATAGATTATTCCTGAATTGTAGCAGGAGCCTATCTTTTTCTTCATTTTATCCGCCTTTCGCACAAATTTTTCTTTATATATATATAAACCACATATTTTACATATTATTATATAACATATTTAAAATTTAGTATTGAAAAATACAGCTAACTTGATGATGTATAGAAATTAATCATAGTAAAGTGTATAGATAAACAAAGGGTATACTTCATTTAAGCATTAAAGAATTTTGATATATCATTTATACACCGGTAATATATCAGATGGCATGCCATCCAAAAAGGATGGAAAAATGAAAATCGCAGATAATGATTTAATCGAAAAAGCCTTAGCAAATGACAAGGATAGTATTAAGGAACTTATTGACTGTTTAGAGCCTTTAATTATTTCAAGCATAAGAAAGTATCACTATAGGCATAAAGACTTCGATGATCTTCTCCAAGAAGGCAGGCTGGAGATTTTGAACTGCCTGAAGACCTATGATAGAAGCAAAGGAGTTCACTTTCTCGGCTACGCTAAAACTTGCCTTAGGTATCTTTATTTGAATATGAACGGCGAAAAGAAGTGCCTATCTTTAGATTATGAAACTGAAGGGGAAGATCCTTTTATTTCCTTTCTAGCTTCTGAAGAAAACTTAGAAGAAGATTTTGTCTTAAGGGAAGAAATAAGAGCCTTGAGAGGTGCTATGGAAAAGCTATCAGCTATTGAAAGAGAGTCCATAATTCTTTTCTACCTAAAGGGTTACTCTATAGGGGAGATAGCAAAGGCTAAGGGCTTGGCTTACAGAACTGTTGTAAACAACAAAACTAGGGGGTTAAAGAAACTAAAGAGCTTTCTCACTGGTAAATAATTTTCTTCTTTCCTATATGTAGGGTGAAAGGAGGCTATGAGAATGGCTATAAAAAATAAAAAAATTAAGTTATCTTTTGACGGTGGAGTAGTAGACGGTAAGCAAAAGAAAATTAACAAGACTTACGGAAACATTAATCTAGGAGCAGAAGATAGCAAGCTGAAAGGTGCTTGTCAGCTAATAGTTGGACTTCAATCTCATCAAGTTCTTGAAATGCTTAAGATTGAAGAATCAACTCTTTAATCAGGTAAAAAATGAAAAAGTAAGGAGGGAGATTTATGGATAAGAAGGTACTTGTTTTAGAATTCAAAGATAGTGAAAATGGAGCTGGATCTATCAGAATAGATAGTCCAAAGGAAGATCTAACTGACGAAGATGTTGCAGCGGCTATGGAAGGTTTCGTAGATTCAGAGGTTTTCACCAATAAGGGTTTACTTTTTGCTAAAGCTCACGGTGCAAAAATTGTAACAACTAGTATCAAGGAGTTAGATATCGCCTAGAAAGCAGGTGAAGTATGGAAGCTATCATCCAATATATAGCTGACTTAGGATTTCCTATTGTAATCAGCCTTTACCTTTTGGTTCGCTTGGAAACAAAAATGGAGGCTCTTACAAGGAGCATAGATGAACTAAGTTCAGTTATACTAGAGAATAGATAGGATAAAACCCCAAACTAATTTTAGTTTGGGGTTTTCTTTAGTTTTATATATATATAGTTATGAATTATTTTTTTAAAAGAATTAATATCTTAAATTTTCCTATTTATCTAAGGGATATATTTTTATTATTTCCCCACAAAAAAACCATACCAAAAGGTATGGTTAAATTTTTATTATTCAGCTCCGTTTAATACTGTGTTAAGGTGTTTAACGATAGCGTCAGCATCTAGTCCGTGAACATAAGCAGCTTCTTCTAATGTTTCTGATTGGCTAGCTGGGCAACCTACACAGCCCATGCCTAGTTGCATAAGAGGCTCGATAGCTGCTGGATTTTCTCTAATGATGTCGCCGATTACTGTTTCTTTTGTAATTTCCATGAATATCACTCCTTTTTCTAAATTGTAGCATTATTATAGGGATTGGTCAATCGTGATTAGGGAATGTATTTATCCTTAAACAATCTCATCTACAAAGCATTTCTAACTGAACATCTATTATGATTATTGTAGCTCTTTCGGAAAGCATTGACCTATACGGGAGTCAAGAGCCTTTACTCTGATTCCTTTGGCTAAGCCTTCTGATTCATAATGTATTTGGAAGTTATCAAACATCTCTGCTTCTGATTTTTTGATAGCAAATTTATATCCGTCTTGTTCTTCCACAAGGTAATCATCCTCATCGATTTCCTTGCTGGCTGCTAGCTTCAAAACTGGGCCTGAGCAGCTATGATTAACCATCTTTATAATAGTGTATTCATATTCATTATATTTTTTTCTTTCTAATTCTGCAATAGCTTCTGGGGTAATATTTATATTCATAAAAAACTCCTTTATAAGTTAAAAGTAATTTAAATTATCAATATTATTATATTACCCACAGCCTCGCCCTCTAAACTAGAAACTATAATCTACTTCAAAAACTTTGAAGAATCCTTTTTTAACATAATCGATAGTAAAGTTTGTATAAGCATCAGCGATATTTTTCGCAACTGCAACCTTAAAACCATCAGCTTCTTTAATTTCATAATGATCTTCATTTAAAGTCTCTCTTGCCATAACTGCAAGTGATGGTCCACCTCAGCCAAAGCCTACTGCTTGGATAACTGTATAATTGCTTTCATCAAACTTCTTGTTAATTAATTCTTCTTTTGCTTCTGGTGTAATTGTTACATTCATTTCTTCTCTCCTTATTCTTAAAAATTGATAGTTACTTGAAAATCTCCTTGATTTTCATTTACATGGTCAACCTCAAAACCCTGATAAAGTCTGTTAATGATATTCTTAACAGCAAAAGTTCTCCCAGAGTTTTCTTCTAGATAATATTCATTTACATCTAGGTCTTTCCTTGGAATAACTCCAAGTTGAGGGCCTGTTCAACCAAATTTAAGCAGCTTTAACTCGATATACGGAAAGGTATTGTACTCTTTTTTAGCTAGCTGGTCTTTTGCTCTTTCGCTTACTTTAATTTTCATATTTCCTCCTACCATAAGAAAGGCTAATATTATTCGTTAAATATTAGTTACCCTTATTCATAATAGATAAACATTTTTGAACATTAATTTTATAAATAATTGTGATAATCTCTGAATCCCTTACAAATAGGCTTTTGAAACTAGATAATATTTATATTGTTTTATAGATAAAGTGAAAATATATATTTATTTTGAAACAATTAATAAATTTACACTCTCCAAGAATTATGTATATTTTGTAAACTTACTTTCTTCTATATGTATCTTCATATATATCTTCCTTTTTCCTTTATACTTTAAGCTGAAAATTACCCTTATTTAAACCGTTTCTTTGTAACAGCAATTATATTGTAAGGCTTAACAAACCGAGGGGCTTAAATAGTAGTTTTTTTGCTTTATAGGTGAAAATATGGATAGGGGAGAAAATATTTCAGAGATTTTTCTGTTTAGGAGTAATAAGAAATTATTATCTTTAGCTTTATAAGTCTTCTTTTATATAAAAGAATAACTTACCCATATATTTATAAAAAAGAAAGGGGTGGGAATATAATTTATTTCCTACTGGGATATTATTTTTACTCATTTCTAATACTGACAAAATCTCTCTAGAAATTATTTTTTATATACTTTTACATTACTAAATAAGAAAACAAAACTTTGCTTCTTAATTCTTAAAATAAAAAAGTCTTAAGATTTATTAAGAAAAAAGCTAAAGAATTTAAATAAATTATAATTTATCTATAAAAATAAAAAAAATTAAAGATATTTTTGGGAAAACTATAATCATTGATGATAATTTATCTGTTTACTTTTAGAAGGAATATTTATAGATAGAAGGCTTTTATTAGGAAAAGTTTTGAGTATTAGAAAGAGAAAATCAAAAATTATTATAAGTTAAATTGTGCGGAATATAAAAAGATATTTTATCTATAAACTTTATTTACCTTCTTTATATTTTACTGGCGAAATTGAATTATTTTTCTGAAATTTTATAGTCGCATATAAGTTAGCTGAATATAGCCGATATTTACGGTTTTTCTATGGATCTAATCTCTTTAATTCTTCTTAACTTACTTTTAGTAGATTATTATTTTGTTGAATTAAATTACAAGATTATTTACCTATAAATAATCTAATACTATTTATATTTTTCTTTATTAATAAATAGGAAAATATAAAAGAAAAATTTTTAATAGATTTATGGAAAATAGGGAAACATATTAGAATAAAAATGTTATATTTTTGATTTTTAATTTTGTCTTGTTAACGTATGAAAACGTTATTTATGAGAATAAAGTATTCCAATGATAACACATTTGACAAAAATGTGCAAATAATATATAGTATTAGTGTATGTTGATTGTGAATTTTTATTAGTCGTTATACTAGGAAGGTAGTGAGGACTTGAAAAATATTAATACTATTGCAAACATTAAAAGTGAAGTTGAAGGCAACATCGGTAAGAAAGTTATCCTTAGAGCCGATAAAGGTAGAAAAAGAATCGTTGTAAATGAGGGCTTTATCGAGGAAGTATACCCGAACCTCTTCACCGTTAGGATCAACAACAATTATGATAACGAAAGAACAATATCATATTCTTATTCAGATATTCTAACATCATCTGTTGAATTGAAATTTTGTTAATAATATAAAAGAGCTACTTAGAATTTCTAAGTAGCTCTTTTATGTTATCTATATCTAGCCATCCCTAATAATTTACCCTTGATTTTTTGTTATTTTGCTGGGATGATATGTTATAATGAATTTTGTACGTATATGCGCACAGAAGAGAGAGGGTTAGTATGAAAGAACTTGTAATGGAATCCCCTGCTAAGATAAACTTAGCCCTTGAGGTTATAGATAAAAGAGCAGACGGCTACCATAATATAGAGACAATTTTCCAAGAAATAAGTCTCAAAGATAGGATATATATTTCAGAAAGTAACTCCTTTGAATTGACTTGCAATAATAAGTTAGTTCCTAGTGAAAGGGATAATATAATCTACACTGCTTGGGAGCTATTAAAATTACATAAAAAAGACGGAAATACTGGCGTTAGGGTTCATTTAGAGAAAAACATTCCTATAGCTGCTGGTCTTGCTGGTGGTTCTTCAAATGCAGCTGCTATGCTTAAAGGTCTTAATGAATTTTGGAATCTTGGTCTTTCTATAATAGATTTAATTGAAATTGGAAAGAAAATTGGTGCTGATGTGCCTTATTTTATTTATGGAGGTACTGCTTATGGAACTGGTCGTGGAGATGATCTAAAGGCGTTGAGTTCCTTTGTAGGCAGGCATCTTCTACTTGTAAACACAGGTTATGGTGTAAGCACAAAATATATTTATGAGAATTTAAACTTTGACTTAACTCCGAAATTTAATTTTCAGCCTTTAATTCAGGCTATTAACAACGGTGATGATAAGTCGGTTTATCCTCTTCTAGCTAACAGGTTGGAGTCGGTTACAATTAAGCTAAAGCCTGATATCCAGCAAATTAAAGATGATATGATGGAGCTAGGGGCTGAAGTTTCCTTGATGTGTGGAAGTGGTCCAACAGTTTTTGGAATATTTGATGACGAGGCTGCCTTAGAAAAGGCTTTTATATTTTTTAAGGATAAATTTGACTTAGTATATGTGAGTGAGACTAAATAATGATTGGTGTATTTGATTCGGGATTCGGTGGTTTAACCGTTTGTAGAGAAATAATTAAAAGATATCCAGGGCAAGATATTGTATTTTTTGCCGACATTGCAAATTTTCCTTATGGAAGCAAGTCTAAGGCTGAACTTAGGCAGTTTTCTAAGGATATCTGCAATTTTTTAATAAATGAGGGCGTAGATTTAATTGTCGTTGCTTGCAATTCTGCAAGCAGCGTTATAGATGATGAGTTTAGGTCTGATTTTAATTTGCCTATTTTTGATGTCATAAATTCAGGGGTAAAATCTTTAGAAGATAAAGATATCAAGCACTTAGGTCTTATCGCTACTGAAGCTACAATAAATTCTGGAATTCTAGAAGAAAAAATAAAAAATCTTGGTATCAAGGTTACTTCAAAACCTGCTCCTGAACTAGTAGAGCTTGCTCAAAACATGGAAATAGGTGAGCAAGCCGAGAAGGTTATATCTAATTCTTTAGATGACTTTAAGAATATTGGCATTGATGCTTTTTATTTAGGTTGTACTCATTTTTCTTTAATAATGAAAGAAATTGAGGGACAAATTAATTCAAAAATAATCGATCCTGCTAAACAAACTTCTATTGATTTAGAAGATTATATTAAAACTAAAAGTGGCCCTACGAATTTATACTTCCATTGTAGCCAAGAAGATGGCGTTCACAAGGATTCTGTTAAAAAAATTCTGGGTGACTTAGATGTTAGAGTGAGGTAAATTATGAAAAAAGATAATCTAGCCAAGGCGGGTACTGGTATTGCCAAGGCATCTCTATTAATCACTGTGCTTTCCATAGTTTCCAAAGCTATGGGTTTTCTTAGGGTTACAGCGATTGGCTGGCAGTTTGGCCAAGGGGTAGAAACCGATGCATACAACTCCGCTATTAAGCTGGTGGCAATGAGTATGAATATAGTCGGGGCTGCCTTGATGACTGTTCTTATTCCAGTCTTATCTCATGTAAAACAAAGGCATGGAAATCGGGGTAAGCTGAAGTTCTTCAATAATGTGGCAAATATAGTAATAGTTCTGTCTTTAATTTTAATGGCAGTTGTCTATATCTTTGCTCCACAGTTCTTGAAGCTAATGTATCCTGACTATAGTGCCGAGAAAATTGCTTTAACTATTAAACTAACAAGAATAGGTGTGCCTATTATAATGGCTCTTGGTCTTATGAATATAGTTTCAAGCTACCTACATTCTTATTATATATACAGACCTTATGCTTTAATGGGTATTCCTTTTAACCTTACATTTTTTATTTACTTGTTCTTTATGCCTCTTTCTATCGAAGGGCTTATGTATGCAAGTATTTTAGCTTACTTTACCCAATGGCTTATCCAAGCACCAGCTGTCCATAAGACTGGCTTTAGATGGCAGCCATTGATAGATTTGGATGATCCGTATATCCACAGAACTTTGGCATTAATTGTGCCTACTGCTATCGGTCAAGCCGTTCAGCAGATAAATGTAATAGTTGACCAAAACTTAGCTTCTGGTCTACCTGACGGTACTGTGTCGGCTCTTGAAAATGCTACAAAAATAAATGATGCTATTATTGCAATTTTCATAGTGGGCCTTACTACAGTTATTTTCCCTCTTTTATCAGAGGCTTTTGATAAAAGAGATAACAATAGAATAGTTGAGTTAATCGAGCTAGGAATAAGTTTTATTTTCCTTATAACTGTTCCTGCAACAGTAGGTGTGGTTCTACTTTCCAACGATTTAGTTAAAATCGCATTTGAAAGAGGAGCCTTTACTGCTCAAAACACTATTATAACTGCAGGTGCTTTGACTTTTTACTCTATCGGTTTGATAGCCAATGGAATGAGGCACTTAATAAGCAAGGTTTACTATTCTTTCAAAGACACAAAAACTCCTATGATAAATGGAATGATAGGGGTGGGGATAAACATTATTTTGAATATTCTTTTAGTCGGGCCTATGGCTCACAAAGGTCTTGCCCTAGCTACTGCCATCTCTATAAGTGTGGCTACCCTTTGGATGACCTATAAACTAAAAGATAAGATCCCTGAAATTAATTTTAAGATTATTGGTATTGAATTTATAAAGGTTGGAATTTCTTCCCTCGCCATGGGTGCTGTTGTGTTTTTATCTAATACAAGTTTAATGAAACTAGGTCTAAGTCCAATAATTAGGCTTGGATTAGTTGTAGGACTTGCAGTTGTAGTTTATACTCTTATGGTTATTGTTGTGAGAACACAAAGTGCAGATATGCTTATAAATACTTTTAAAAAGAAATTCGGTAAGGAGAAATAAATAGATGAAAAAAATAGAATTTTCACCACCAG
This sequence comes from uncultured Peptoniphilaceae bacterium, assembly GCA_964432945.1. GTDB lineage: Bacteria > Bacillota > Clostridia > Tissierellales > Peptoniphilaceae > CAYSPO01. The sequence continues at coordinate 7,689 of CAYSPO010000026.1, read as the reverse complement.
ATATTACTCAAGCTGAGATAGACGCTGTTGTCGATACATTAAAATCAGGCTGGATAACTACTGGCCCAAAGACTAAGGAGTTCGAGCGAAGAATAGCTGACTACCTTGAAACAAACAAGGCTGTTTGCTTAAACTCTGCTACTGCTGCTATGGAGCTTTCCTTAAGGCTTCTAGGAATAGGAAAGGGAGACGAAGTTATTACAACTCCTTACACCTACACAGCTAGTGCTTCTGTAATCACTCATGTGGGGGCAACTCCTAAGATGGTGGACATCAGTGCTGATGGTTTTGAAATGGATTACGATAAGTTAAAAGATGCAATAAATGAGAAAACAAAGGCAGTTATCCCTGTAGACATCGGGGGAGTGCCATGTGATTATGAAAAGATTTTATCTGTAGTTGAAAGTAAGAAAGATATTTTTCAAGCTAATAATGATTTACAAAAGTCTATTGGCAGAGTTGCAGTAATTGCAGATAGTGCCCATGCTTTTGGAGCGAGATATAAAGGTAGGAGTATTTCAACTTATCCTGATTTCTCTTGTTTTTCTTTCCACGCAGTTAAAAACCTTACAACTGGCGAGGGTGGCTGTATAACTTGGAGAGATGGAGTAATTGACGATGAGTTAGCTTACAAGGAGCTTCAGTTACTTAGCTTACATGGTCAAGATAGAGATGCTCTTGCTAAAACAAAGCTAGGGGCTTGGGAATATGACATCAAAGATACAAACTATAAGTGCAATATGACGGATATAATGGCAGCTATTGGACTTGTTCAAATGGATAGGTACAAAGACTTGCTTAACAGAAGAAGAGAAATCATCGAAATGTATGACTCTATTTTCCAAAAATCAAGGATTGTTCCTAGAACTCACTTCTCTGAGGGAATACAATCATCAGGACATCTATATCTTGTTAATGTTCAGGGTATAGGTGTAGAAGAAAGAAACGAAATAATAGAAAAAATGGCACAATTAAATATCTCTACAAATGTTCACTATAGACCCCTACCTATGCACACTGCTTATAAAAAACTAGGATTTGATATAAAGGACTTCCCTAATGCCTATAAAAGATATGAAAATGTGATTACACTTCCTTTACATACGCTTTTAACTGATGAAGAGGTTAAGTATGTTGGGGAAAATCTACTGAGGATAGTTGATGAATATTAAGATAAACAAGTCCTATCTTTTCTTTAAAAGAATATTTGATGTTGTTTCATCATCTATTGGACTTATAATCCTAGCTATCCCGATGCTCATAATTAGTCTAGCGATAAAGCTAGATGACGGGGGAAGTGTGTTCTTTAGCCAGAAAAGAGTAGGCAAGGATTTCGAGGTTTTTGAAATCCTTAAATTTAGAACTATGGTTGAGGATGCTCCTAAAAAAGGAAGGCAGATTACTGCAGATGGTGATGACAGAATTACCAAGGTAGGTCATGTGTTAAGAAAACTTAAATTAGATGAACTTCCTCAGCTTATAAATGTTTTTCTCGGTCAAATGTCTGTTGTTGGACCAAGACCAGAAGTTCCAAAGTATGTAGAAATGTATGACGAAACTCAAAGGCAGGTGCTTTTGATTAAACCAGGGATTACTGACCTTGCTTCTATTAAGTATAGGTCGGAATCAGAAATATTAGCCAAGGCTAAGGATCCTGAAAAAGTTTATATTGAGGAAATTATGCCTCACAAGTTGTCCTTAAACTTAGAGTATATGGAAGATATGTCTTTTTTATACGATATAAAGTTGATATTTAAGACTTTTGGGGCGATTGTTAAAGGCTAAACAATATCATTGACAATTTATAGACAAAAGAATATAATGCGTATTGTAGGAGTTTTAACGAACTTAACAGGCGATAGTCTTATAAGGAGTGGAAATAATGAAAAATGAATTTTTAGAAAAAATAAGTAAAAAAGAACTAAAAGTCGGTGTTGTTGGTCTTGGATATGTAGGCCTTCCTTTAGCTGTTGAAAAAGCTATTTCTGGTTACCAAACAGTTGGCTTTGAAGTTTCTGAAGAAAAAGCAAATATGATTAATGAAAAGAAAAATTACATACAAGATGTAAATGATCAAGAACTAGCCGATATGGTTGATAAGGGAATGTTAAGAGCTACTACTGATTTTTCTGAAATTAAAGACCTTGACTTTATAGCTATTGCAGTTCCAACACCATTAGATGCACATCACCAACCTGATATCTCTTATATTGAAGAATCTACAATTTCAATTGGAGAGAATATGTCTAAGGGAACAGTAGTTGTACTTGAGTCTACTACTTACCCAGGAACTACAGAAGAAGTTTTAAAACCAATACTTGAAGAAAAATCAGGTTTGAAGTGTGGAGAAGATTTCTACCTAGCTTTCTCTCCAGAGAGAGTTGACCCAGGTAACCATACTTATAAAACAAGAAATACTCCTAAGGTTGTAGGTGGAGTTGGAGAAGACGCAACTGAAGTTGTTTCAGCTTTTTATAGATCAGTTCTTGATGCTGAAGTTTATCCTGTAAGTGATCCAAAAGTTGCTGAAATGGAAAAAATACTTGAAAATACTTATAGAAATATAAATATAGGATTAGTTAATGAATTTGCTAAGATAGCAGATGCAATGGATATTAATATTTGGGAAGTTGTTGATGCAGCTAAAACAAAACCTTATGGTTTCCAAGCTTTCTATCCAGGACCTGGAATTGGTGGACACTGTATTCCTCTAGATCCTTTCTACTTAACTTGGAAAGCTAGAGAATATGATGAGCATATGCCAATTATTGAAGCATCTTCAACTATCAATGATTCAATGCCTCAATATGTAATTGATAGAACAATGAGATTCCTTTCAAGAAAATCTCAAAAAGCTCTTTCAGGTGCAAAGGTACTTGTTTTAGGAATTGCTTACAAAAATGATATTGACGATTTAAGAGACTCCCCAGCCCTTATAGTAATTGAAAAATTACAAGAAGAAGGAGCTCTTGTTGATTACTTCGATAAGTTAAATCCTAAATATGTTCAAGAAGACGGAAACTTAAAAGAAGGAATTGAGTCAATTTCTCCTGAAATAATTGCAGACTATGATTTAGTAATGATTACTACAAACCATTCAACAGTTGATTATCAAATGGTAGTAGATAATGCTCAGCTTGTATTCGATACAAGATATGCAACAAGAGGAATTAAGGCTGATAATTTAGAATTACTTTAATAATTCAAACTGGCTTACTTCGGTAGGTCAGTTTTTTTATTTGTTAGTTTAGGTGAAATATTTAGAGAAGAAATAAACGAAAAATAAGGAATGTTTATATATTGGAAAAATTAATCTTAATTTATATATTTTAATTTTTCTTATTAAACTAAGATTAAAACCCTATTTATTTCTAATTCTTTTAATAAATATTATGTTTTGCCTATAAAGCATTTGACTTTCTCAACAATGTTTCTTAGAGGAATTTACTTAGAAAATTAATTAACGTCTTAGCTAAAGATCATTGATAATTAGCTAAAAGATAATGGTTATAATCTAGCTTGTCTTAGATAATTTTCTATTTTTTTTATCTTTTCTAGTAATACTTGGAAGTATATTTTGAAAGCTTGCCTATTAATTAAGTATTTTTACGAGATTTTTAAAGCTTTTTTCGAAAAATAATTCCTTTCTTCTTTACTACTTTTATGCACTCAGTGCAAGTTTTGTGATACTATTAGATATAAAGAAAATAATATATGAAAGGAGAAGATATGGGAAAAATTACCAAAGCAATCATTCCTGCTGCTGGTTTAGGAACAAGGTTTTTGCCTGCAACTAAGGCTCAACCTAAGGAAATGATGCCAATTTTAGATAAACCAACTTTACAATATATTATAGAAGAAGCTGCAAATTCTGGTATTACCGATATTTTAATTATAAATGGTAGAGGCAAGGAAAGTATTGTCAACCACTTTGATAGGTCAATAGAACTAGAGAAACAATTGGAGGTTGCTGGGAAGAAAGACGCCCTTGAAGAAGTGAAGGGAATTTCATCTTTAGCCAATATTTTCTACACAAGGCAAAATGAGCCAAGAGGTCTAGGCCACGCTATTTCTGTTGCTGAGCCTTTCGTTAAAAACGAGGCTTTTGCTGTTATGCTAGGGGACAATGTAATGGTTTCAGAAAAACCTGCAACTAAACAGTTAATAGAAAAATATGAAGAATACGGTAGAAGTGTAATCGCTCTTATGAAAGTTTCCGACGACGATGTGGAAAAATACGGGATAATTTCTGGTGAGATGATAGACGATGTTTATAAGGTAGATGGAATGGTGGAAAAGCCAAGAAAAGAAGATGCACCCTCAAACCTTGCTATCGCCGGTAGGTATATAATAACTCCTGAAATATTCGATATTTTAAGAGAAACAAAACCAGGTAAAAACAACGAGATTCAGCTGACTGATGCTCTTTTATCCTTATCTAAAGTTCAATCAGTTTATGGTTATGAATACAAAGGAGAAATTTTTGATATTGGAAACAAACTAGGTTATTTAGTCGCCAACATCAAGTTTGGACTTATGCAAGATGATATCAGAAATGATTTAGAGGAGTTTTTCGTGGACTTAGTAGCAAAAAACGAAAAGCTTAGAAAAGATGTTGAAGCCGAGATAATAAAAGACATTTTGAAAAACGAGGCTTTAGGAAAGGAACTTAGAGAAGAGCTAGACTCTTACTTTAGAGGTTAGTATGAGAAATAAATCAATGGGGTTAATGATGGTATTAGATGCCATCTTAATAAATATAATTTACATATTCTCTATTTCACTTAGGTTTGATATGAATCCAGATCCAGCTTACCTAGGAAAGTATTTAGAGCATTTTTTAGTAGTAACAATAATTAAAATAGTTATTTTCTCTCTTTGCAATATGTATAGGGCAATTTGGGAGTATGCATCTATTAGAGAAATAATGGATATACTTATAAGTATAGTTGTTGGAAATATTATGGCAACTATTTATCTAATCTTTGTTAATTCAGGTTTACCAAGAAGCATCTATCCAATTGCAGTTATCCTAGACACACTTATCATAGGTGGATATAGGTTTATACCTAAGTTAATTAGGTCGAAGAAAATAACTGGAGAGTATTTCTCTGGAGAGAAAAAGACGATGATAGTAGGAGCAGGGGAGTCGGGAATCCTTGTTTTAAGGGAGCTTAAAAGACACCCAGAGCTAGGAAACCTTCCTATCCTATTTGTAGACGATGATTCAAGCAAACTAGGGGGAACGATCTCGGGAATTCCAGTTCTAGGAGATAGGCACGAAATCCCTAAGCTAGTTGATAAATATGATATTGAACAAATAATTGTGGCTATGCCTTCTGTCAAAGGCGATGACCAAAGGGAAATCTTGGAAATCTGCTCAAGAACTGCAACCAAGGTAAGAATTGTACCTGGTATGTATGAAATGATAGACGATAAGATAGAAATTCAAGATATAAGGGATATAGAAATAGATGACCTTTTAGGTCGTGAAGAAGTTGTTTTAGATAACAAGCAGTTAAATGAATTCTTAACCAACAAGACTATTTTAGTTACTGGAGGTGGTGGTTCAATTGGATCTGAGCTTTGTAGGCAGATAGCTAAATATCAACCAAAAGAGTTGATTATATTAGATATCTATGAAAATAACGCTTATGAAATTCAAAATGAACTAAAGAGAAACTACCCAGAGCTAAAGTTAACTGTTTTAATTGAATCTATTAGGGATAAAGAAAGAATTCACACGGTTTTTGACCATTATAGACCTCAAGTAGTCTTTCACGCAGCTGCTCATAAGCATGTGCCTTTAATGGAAGACAGCTCGCAATCAGCAGTGAAAAACAATGTTTTTGGTACTTTAAATGTTGTGCTGGCTTCTGATGAGTTCGGGGCTGAGAAATTTGTAATGATTTCAACAGACAAGGCTGTAAATCCTACAAATATAATGGGCTGCACAAAGAGAATTTGTGAGATGATTGTTCAATCCTATAACAAAAAATCTAAAACAGACTATGTATCTGTAAGGTTTGGAAATGTTCTTGGATCAAATGGTTCCGTTATTCCACTATTTATTGAGCAAATAAAAGATGGTGGACCTGTAACAGTTACTGATGAAAGAATAATCAGATACTTTATGTCTATCCCAGAGGCAAGTCAGCTTGTTCTTCAAGCTGGATCAATGGGCAATGGTGGAGAAATCTTTGTTTTAGATATGGGCGAGCCAGTTAAAATAATTGACCTTGCAGAGAAGTTAATCAGGCTTTACGGCTATATTCCTTATGAAAACATGGATATTAAAATCGTTGGACTAAGACCAGGCGAAAAGCTATATGAAGAACCTCTTTTAGATGTAGGAGATGTGGATACAACTTCATTTGATAGGATATATGTGGAAAAGTCAATGAACTTAGATTTTGACAGTCTACTTCCTAAGCTAGAATTACTTTGGGAAGTTAGCCATCAAAACAGCAGGGACTTAATAGTTAAGGAATTAGAGAAAATCGTTCCTAGCTTCGAAAACTATGTACCTGAAGATTAAAATAAATAACTTCATTTAATTAGAAAACTATGTTAAAATCTAATTATAAATAACTATACTAAATAAAGAAGGGAGGAAGATTTTGGACTACAAAAGAAATAAGCCTGTTAGAACTAAGTCGGATATTGATAGAAAGGCTATCAAAAGAAAAAACGAAGAAATACGCAAAAGAAATCGAAATAGGATAATTTTCTTTGGAATCTTGTTAGTTTTTGCCGTAATTGGTTTTGTGAGTGTTATAGCTAAGCTTCCTTTCTTCAAAAGTAAAGAAAAACCGACAAGCCAAGCCCCTACCAAGGTAGTAGGCGGGGATATCCAAGTAACTGAAACAGAGAAAGCTCCAACTAACGACGAAGTTAGAGAAGCGATGAAAGAAATTAAATCAAAAGAAGGTTTCACCGATAAGCTTCAAAAGGTTTTAATTTCTCTAGAAGAAGTTGATATCTACACAAGAAACGATGAGAAGTCTGAAGTTATTGGAAAATTACCTGCAAGCGAATACATTAATTTCTACGGAAGCGAAGATGGTTGGTTCAAGGTTCAAACTAACGAATTAAAGGGCTATGCTAAGGCAGAATATTTTGAAGATCTAAACGATGAAAATGTTTTTAAGATAGTAGACGGGATAATAATTGCCAATAAAAAATTCAGCGTTCCTGAAGATTATGAGCCGGGCTTAAGTCCTGAAGCTCTGCAGTCTTTTTCAATTATGAAAGCTGATATGGAAAGAGATAATATGAACCTAGATATTGTTTCTGATTACAGAAGTTTTGAAGAACAAAGAGCTATTTATGAAAATGATTTAGCTCAAAACGGCAAGGAATATGTAGACAATTATAGTGCTGTTCCAGGTCACTCTGAACATCAACTAGGTCTTGCTATCGATGTTACTAACGACGGATCAGCTAGCGTAAACAATGATTTTGCAGACACTAAAGAAGCTGAATGGATTAGTAAAAATGCACATAAGTATGGGTTTATCTTGAGATACCCAAGAGGCAAAAAACAAGTTACTGGCTATGAATATGAGCCATGGCATTTAAGATACTTAGGTCCAGATTTAGCGAAAAAGATATATGATTCAGGGTTAACCCTAGAAGAATATTATGATTTATAATTATAGGAGCTTTTTATAAGCTCCTTTTTTGGTG
>CAYSPO010000025.1:10502-17424 GCA_964432945.1 uncultured Peptoniphilaceae bacterium | reverse complement strand
GTGAAACTAGAGATTCTATCTCTACTGCAATATGCCTTGTCCCCTCTTTTACTAGACTTAAAGCAGAACCAGAGACTTCTTCTTTTCTTAAAGTTGTAAACTCTTTAGAAGGATCCTTTACTTCTTTTAAACCTTTTTCTCCCATCCTAAAAATACCAATTTCTCCAGTAGACCCAAATCTATTTTTATTGGCACTTAATATTCTTAAATCTTCTTCCATATCACTTTGCAGATATAAAACTGTATCCACCATATGTTCTAAAGTTCTTAGTCCAGCCATTTCATCTGATTTTGTCATATGCCCTATTATTATACTTGCCCTAGGTCTTTTTGGATTCTTAGATATTTCTAGAATTTTATTAGTGCATTCTACTGTCTGAATAGGTGAACCTGTTCTAGATGTAAATTCGGACAAAGTTAAAGTTTGAATGCTATCAAAAAACACCATATCAGGATCTATATTATCGATAGACACAAGAGCTTCGTCCATAGAATTTGTTGAAAGAATCCAAATATTCTCTAGTATTTCAGGCATTATCCTCAAAGCCCTTTCTTTTATTTGAGAAGCTGACTCTTCACCACTTACATATAATATTTTTATTTTATTTTTGGCATAGGAATAAGCAAGTTCTAAAAGTAAAGTAGATTTTCCTGAGCCAGGTTTTGCTGTAAGTATAGATATAGAGTCCTTAACCAGTCCTCCACCTAAGACACGATCAAATTCACTAATTCCACTAATATATCTATCATTAGCTCCTACTTCTATTTCATTTAATTTTTTTAATTCTATATTATGAATTTGAGATTTTGAAATTCCTTTAGTTGATGGAGTTTGTATTAATTCTCTTTCTTCTATTGTCCCCCATTGCCCACAATTAGAACATTTACCTGCCCATGTAAGATATTTTTCACCACATTCATTGCAGACATATTCTGTTTTCTTTTTCATAAAGCCTCCTAAAACTTCTTAAATCATAGTATATGACAAATATGATTATTTTAAAATAAATCTCCTCTAAAACTTATAAAAAAAAGAGACCTGAAATACTTCAGACCTCTTTATTCTATAATTAACTTAGTAATACTATTTAACTAAGGCTTTATCATCGCTATCATTTTTTAGTTTGAAATTTGGTTTATCTGCTCTAACTGATATTTCTATATTATCATCTTTATTTAATTTTCCAGCTAAAATAGCTTCTGCTAAATCATCTTCTATATTTTTCTTAATATATCTATCGATTGGTCTTGCACCAAATGATTTATCGTAAGCTTTTTTACTAATTAACTTAGAAACAGCTTTAGTGTAAGTTATATTGAAGTCTAGTTTTGCTAGTCTCTCAACCATTTCATCAAGTTTTAAGTTAGCAATTTCTTCTATAGAATCTTGATTTAACTTATCAAAAACAATAATATCATCAACTCTATTCAAGAATTCTGGTCTAAAAGTATTTTTCAATTCTTCATCTACTATATCAACCATTTTATCGTATTCTTCTCTATTTATATTATCTGGACTCGTAAACCCAAGAGTTCCTTTACTATCTAATAATTGGGCACCTACATTTGAAGTTAAAACTATAACTGTATTTTTAAAGTCAACTTCTCTTCCTTGAGAATCTGTTAGTCTACCATCATCTAATATTTGAAGTAAAATATTAAAAACATCAGGATGAGCTTTCTCAATTTCATCAAAAAGTATTACAGAATAGGGCTTTGTTCTAACAGCTTCTGTTAGTTGTCCACCTTCTTCATGACCAACATATCCTGGAGGAGAGCCAACTAACCTAGATACTGAATGCTTTTCCATGTATTCAGACATATCTAGTCTTATCATGGATGATTCATCGCCAAATAACTCTTTCGCAAGTTCCTTTGCTAAATAAGTTTTACCAACACCAGTCGGTCCCACAAATATAAATGATCCAATAGGTTTTTTCGGATCTTTAAGTCCAACTCTAGCTCTTTTTATTGCCCTAGATATTGAATTAATAGCTTCATCTTGACCTATAATATTTTTCTTTAGTGTATCATCTAAGTGTAAATATTTTTCTGCTTCTGTTTCATTTAATTTTCTAACAGGAACTCCAGTCCAATCTGAGACTATTTCAGATATATTATCATAAGAAACAACCATAGAATTACTTTGTTTAGCTTTATTCCATTCTTCTGTTTCAGAATTTAAATTATCTTCAAGATTTTTAATTTCATCTCTAAGGCTAGCTGCTTTTTCAAACTCTTGTAAAGTAACAGCCTGTTCCTTATCTTCTCTAAGTGTATCAATCTTTAGTTGTAATTCTTTAATATCAACAGGAGGAATATATCCTTGAACTCTGAGTTTAGAAGCAGCCTCATCTATTAAATCAATTGCCTTATCAGGTAAAAATCTATCATTAATATATCTATGGGATAAATCAACTGCCGCTTCAATAGCTTCGTCTGTTATAACAACTTTATGGTGTGCTTCATATTTATCTCTAATACCTTTTAATATTTCAATAGCATCTTCTTCATTAGGTTCTTCCACAAGAATCGGCTGTAATCTTCTTTCAAATGCAGCATCTTTTTCAATATACTTTCTATATTCATCTATTGTAGTTGCACCAATGATTTGTAGATTCCCGCTAGTTAAAGAAGGTTTTAAAATATTAGAAGCATCCATAGCTCCCTCAGCTCCACCAGCACCAATAAGTGTATGGAATTCATCTATAAATAATATAATATTATCAGTTTCTTCCAGCTCTCTTATAACACCCTTAAGCCTTTCTTCAAAATCTCCTCTATACTTAGTTCCTGCTATTAGAGAACCCATATCTAAACTAAGAATTGTATATTCCTTTATTATATCTGGAATATTTCCCTCTATAATTTTTTGAGCGAGTCCTTCTGCAATAGCAGTTTTACCTACTCCTGGTTCTCCAATAAGAACTGGATTATTCTTTGTCCTACGTAAAAGAACTTGAACGACTCTTTCAATTTCATCAGTTCTTCCAATAACTGGATCTATTTTCCCATCTTTGGCAGCTTGGTTTAGATTTCTACTGTATTTTTCTAAAAATGAATTTTCATCCATTTTATTGTTTTTATTATTTATTTCAGAGTTAGCCCCTAGAGCTTTTAATAAACTTTCATAAACTGTATTTACTTGAACTCCTGACATAGATAAAAGTGTAGCTGAAAAAGCTTCAGTTTCTTGTAGTAGAGCAAGAAGTAAATGCTCAGAACCAATATATTTATGATTTAATTTTCTAGCAACTTCTCTGGAATTTTCTAAAACTTTTTTAACTCTCGGAGTTAATCCTTTTGGTGGATTAATAGCTTTACCCAGACCTATATTAGAAATTATTAACTTCCTTATTGTTTCATAATCACAGCCTGCTTCATTTAAGGCTTCTTGGTCGACTCCATTAGACTTTAAGTGAGCTAATAACAAATGCTCTGTACCTACATAATCATGCTGTAGCTTAAATGCTTCCTCTGCTGCTAGCCTTAAAATAGAGTCAACACTATTTGCATTATTTCCTTCCATCGCTACCTCCTATATTATTCATCATTATTACTTGGATTTCCTAAGTCTTTTGAAAGATTATCTATTTCTTTTTTTAGAATAGCAGCATTTTCGTATTCTTCATTTTTAATATATATTTCTAATTGATGTTTCTTATCAAGTATTTCTTCTAATCTATATTTATTTGATTTAATTTCTTCATTCTCATCAGGATCATTATTATCCTTAGTCAAAAATTCAGATACTAATGGTTCGAATTCACTAGCACAATAATCGCAACCATACTTATAATCATTAACAATATCTTCTATTGTTTTATGACAAACAGGGCAGCTCATACTCATATCTGTATCCATGTCATATGGTTCAACATTATTTTCATTTCTATCTTCAAAGTAATTATTTAATATATCGTCCCAATTTCCATTCATCATTTCATGCAAGCCTTCTTCCATCATTTTTTGATAACAGGAAAAACATAAAGAGACCTTGTGACTTTCTTTACCATTTGAAAGAAATATTTCAATATTAGATTCATTATTACATTTATCGCATTGCATTCAAATCACCTCTACCTTAAATATACCACTAGCATATTTTTCAAAATATTTGCCCTAACTTCATTTCTATATTCAACAGGGATATTTTTTAATGCTAAATCATCAATGGAATGCCTCATTAATAATCCTTCAGTCTGACTAGCAATACTTCTTTCAACAAGGGTATTAATTAAACTCTCAGCCTTTCCCTTAGTTATATTATCCCCAATTCCGTCCTCTATTAACATTTTTATTGAAGAATCAACTTGTATAGTTAATTCTATTATTTTTATATAACCCGAGCCGCCTCTTTTACTTTCTATACAATATCCTTTATAGGGAGTAAATCTAGTAGAAAGTACATAATTTATTTGAGAAGGTGCACAACCAAAATGTTGGGCTAGGTCGTTTCTTCCTATTTCTATAGTTCCTTCACTTTCAGATAACATATCCTTTAAAAATCGCTCGATATTACTCGTTAAGCCACTCATTCTGCTCACCTCTTGATTTTGACTTACTTTGACTTTGAAATGAAAAATCTAGGCTCTTTCGAGCCTAGATAAATTATACCATCTTTGACTATAGCACGCAAGCTAATTGCTTACGCTTTTTTTTGGCTTAGAAATTAGCCAGATACCCATATAAATAATAATTCCTACTGCTAAAATCAATATTAAGGAACTTGGTTTAGAAATAAATTCTATAAAATCTCCCATATTTTGAACTCTTAAAGACGCGACTCCAATTATAGCAATTCCATCAATAATAATTGAATCTGACGAGTTAATGTCTTTTTTTATTTCAAATCTATCTTTATCTAATATACCGGTTACCCAGCCAGTTACAATCTCTCCATCAATAGTTTCGTAAACTATTAAGTCGCCATCTTCGACTTCGTGAGCTTTTCTTTCATCAACAATAATTGCATCATTTTCTCTAATTATTGGAGACATTGTATTTTCCCCTGCAATATAAACTCTCTTGTTAAAGAAGCTAACTGTATTACCATTTAGAAAACTTGCTATATTAAGAGTTACAATAGCCATAAGCATTATCAAAAATAATGAAAATATCACATTACCTATAACTGATGATAAAGTTGAAAAAAATCCGTTGTCTTTCTCATCTTCATCATATACTTTTGTGTCTTCATTAGTTTCTTCATTTATATCTTCAATTGCGGTAGATAAATTTTCTTCAGCAATAATATCTTGTGATTCATTTTTAAAAGTTTCCTCCAATTCTTCCACTTTTATATTTTGAGTTTCATCTATATTATCTGTTACCTCTACCTTGCTATTTTCGTCAATTATCTTGTCATTTTCTTTATTTGCTTCATTTATTTTATTTGTATCTTTTTCGCTCATTAACACCATCCCCTAAGTTTCATTATAGCAGAAAGGTGGTCTACTGAGTAAATATAAGAAGCATCTCTAAAGTTCACTTTATATTCTTCCATAACTGTCCAAATATTATTGAAAGCCTCTACCATTTTTTCCTCTTGCTTTTTACCAACCTCATCAATTGTCCAATAATATCCATAAAGATTTTGTACCCATTCAAAATAAGATACTGTAACACCACCTGAATTAGCTAATATATCTGGGACTATAACTACATCTTTTTCAGCTAATATTTGATCAGCTTCTGTACTAACTGGGCCATTAGCTGCTTCAACAATAAGTTTTGTTTTTATTAAATTAGCATTATCTTTATTAATTGCGTTTTCCAGTGCAGCTGGTATTAGAATATCACAAGAAGCTGACCAAAATTCTTCATCTGTTATCCTAATTGAGTTCTCTAAATTTATAAGACTTCCCTTTTCATCTAGCTCTTTTTGTAGTTCCTCATAAGTAAAGCCAGATTCTCTATAAATTGCATAAACACCATTAGCTTTATCATATTCCATTACTCTTTTAATAATAGCTCCTTGTTTTTCTAAATATAAAGCAGAAAAACTACCAACATTTCCAAAACCTTGTAGAGAAATCTCACTGTTATTAATATCTATTCCTTGTTTTATAGCAGCTTCTCTAGCTATTATTGCAACACCTAGTCCAGTTGCCTCGTTTCTACCTAAAGATCCTCCAAAATTAACTGGTTTACCTGTAAAAGTTCCAGTATAATTAGTACCTTTTATAATGTTGTACTCATCTAGCATCCAAGACATAATGAGACCATTAGTACCAACATCAGGAGCAGGGATATCTATTTTTTCTCCTAAATACCTATGAATAGCTCTTACATAGCCTCTAGCAAGCCTTTCAAGTTCAGTTTGTGAAAGTTCTGAAGAATCTACTATAACTCCTCCCTTTGCTCCTCCATAAGGAATACCAGTAATGCAGCATTTAAAAGTCATCCAAATTGATAAAGCTTTTACTTCATCAACATTGACATCTTTATGAAATCTTATTCCACCTTTTCCAGGTCCGTTAGCATTACTATGTAAAGATCTAAAACCTGTAAATGTTCTAGTTGTTCCATCATCCATTTTTACTGGAATATTTACTTCTATTACTCTTAACGGGTTTTTCAAAATTTCATAGACTGAAGGATCAGCCTCTAAAACTTCACAGGCTTTTTTGATTTCAAGTCTCGCACCTTCCAGTGGATTATATTGTGCCATTATTACTCACTCCTTAAAAGAAATTATTCATTAGGTAATTTTCCAACATATATTAAAAAGTTTACTATAACATAAACTAAATATTAAAATAATTTATAGATTTGATTTTTATCAAGGTTTTTAACTTTTATAGATTCTTCTACAACATTAATTAACGCTTCTTGAGGAATATAACCTACAATTTCACTACTTATAATTTCAACATTATATTCGTCAGTATATTTTTTTATAGTTTCATAGACTAAATAA
>CAYSPO010000025.1:0-10402 GCA_964432945.1 uncultured Peptoniphilaceae bacterium | reverse complement strand
ACCTTCATATCCTCCAGATCTTATATTTGGAAGACTTATTCTTTCTGGAAATCTAGCATTGCTTTCGTATAAATATACAGGGATCCCCATATCTCCAAGAATTTCTCCATAACTATCGGCAAGTTTTATCGCATCAGGCATTTCTTCAGCTGACTGAGGTATAAAAGCAGCCACATCAATAGCTCCTAGTCTCGGGTGATAACCAAAGTGTTCTTCCATATCTATATTATCTATAGCTAACTTTGAAATATCTTTTAAAGCCTTAAGTAAACTGTCAGGTTTTCCCATAAAAGTTAAAACGGACCTATTGTGACTAGAGTCTGAATTTATATCAATGACATGGATATCCCAATCTATTAAAGTCTTTTCAAACTCCATAATAAGATTTTGATTTTTTCCTTCACTGATATTAAACTCAACAATAATCATATTAGGTCCTTTCAATATGTAATGAGTATCCAAATAAGCCGTGTTCTGTACTAAATAATCATCTATCTAGGTCTAAAGTTACCATTAGACTCAAGCAATCTACCTTTAGAATCACAGGCGAGCAACCTGCTTTTATGATTCGCTTTTGATTTTGCACCGAATGGGGTTTACATAGCTGGGAAGTCGCCAACCCACTGGTGAGCTCTTACCTCACCTTTCCACCCTTACCCATAAAATATGGGCGGTATTTCTCTGTTGCACTATCCTTAAAGTCGCCTCCACTGGGTATTATCCAGCATTCTGCTCTATGGTGCACGGACTTTCCTCGTATAATACGCGATTATATAGGATACTCTTCATTAATTTTACCACTTTAATAGCTAAAACTCAATTTCTTAGATAATTTTTCTTTGATTTTTTTCAGGGAATATTTTAATATTAAGAACACAATTTTTAGATAAGTATGATGCAATTTCTTCGCATATTATAACTTCTGTTGCATAATGACCTGCATCTACTATTGCCAAGTTTCTTTCTAATGCATCTATATAATCATGGTGCTTTATATCTCCAGTAACAAGAACTTGGCAATCTTTCTCAAGAGCTGATTCAATAGTAGAAGAACCACTTCCACCAACTATCGCTACTCTTTTTATTAGCATTTCATCATCTCCATAATAAATAACTGTTTCTCCGAGTTTATCTGAAATATTTCTAGCAAAACTTTTTAGATGTGTTTCTTCTATTTCACCATATTTTCCTAAACCGTATCCATCTATATTTTCTTCTAAAACCTTATTTAAATTTAATCCAAGCTTTTTATTCAAGCAGTCATTAACACCATCCTTAGCTACATCTAAGTTTGTATGAGCTGCGTAAATATTAATATTATTTTTAATCGCTTTTATTATTAATGCCTCTTTAAAGTTATCAGCTCTAACTGCTTTTAGTGAACTAAATATTAAAGGATGATGATTAATGATTAAATTATAACCTTCTTTTATAGCATAATCTAGAACACTTTCAGTAAGGTCTAAAGATATTAAAACTCCAGTTATTTCATCTTCTAAGTTTCCAACTTGTAAACCTGAATTATCCCATTCTTCTTGAGTATGAAGAGGTGCCCATTCTTCCATTAATTTAGTGATTTCTTTAAGCTTCATATATGGCTAAGGCCTCCTTGATTTCATTTAATTCACTTTTAATTTTTAACTGACTTTCTTTATCAAGATTATTTTCTTCTAAATTTAACAATATTTTTTCCAATCTTGTTTTATCAGCAAGTATTTTATTTAAAGTCAATTTGTTTTTTTCATTAATTAAAAGTTTTCCATAGCTGAGTTCATAAGGTAAGTATTCTGTATCCTTACCATTTTCAACCATAATAATATTATAGTAAATACCTTCATCTACAACTGCAAGTTCATTAATAATTTTGAAAGAATTGTCTAAAAGAAATTTTCTAAGTTCTTTAACGGATGTATTAGATTGAAAAATATATTTATTAATAGATTTTGTTTTAGCCAAATCCTTATCTAATATATCAATTATAAGTCTGCCTCCCATACCTGCAATTACACAAATATCTGGAAAAGGACTCACAATTTTCGTGAGTCCATCAGAAACTTTTAATTCAATTTTATCATTATTTTTATCTAACTTACTATTTAATTTTGAAAGTGATTTTTCTGAGATATCAGTTGCCAGTACTTTCTTGGCTCTATTTTCTTCTATAAGTCTTATAGGTAAAATTCCATGATCAGTTCCAATATCCAAAACATAATCATCATTAATAAGTGATAAAATAGCTTCCAGTCTTAAATTCATTATTCTAAAAAGTCCTTTAATTTTTGGCTTCTACTTGGATGTTTAAGTTTTCTTAGTGCTTTAGCTTCTATTTGTCTTATTCTTTCACGAGTAACATCAAACTCTTTACCAACTTCTTCTAAAGTCCTTGGCATACCGTCATTTAGCCCAAACCTAAGTTCTAGAACTTTCTTTTCTCTATCCGATAAACCACTTAAGATATTATCCAGTTCTTCCCTTAGCATTGTATAATCAGCAGCTTCTTCAGGTGAAATAACAGTATCGTCTTCAATAAAATCACCTAATTGAGAGTCTTCTTCTTCACCAATAGGTGTCTCTAAAGACACAGGATCTTGGGCAATCTTTTTAACTTCCCTTACCTTTTCTTCATCTACTCCCATTTCAGCAGCTATTTCCTCATTAGTTGGATCTCTACCAAGTTCTTGAACGAGTTGTCTTTGTATTCTAACTAACTTATTTATAGTCTCTACCATATGAACTGGAATTCTAATAGTCCTTGCTTGGTCAGCTATAGCTCTTGTTATTGCTTGTCTAATCCACCAAGTACCATAAGTAGAAAATTTGAAACCTTTTGTATAATCAAATTTATCTACAGCTTTCATAAGCCCCATATTTCCTTCTTGAATTAAATCCAAGAAAGATAGTCCCCTACCAACATATTTTTTCGCAATAGATACAACAAGTCTTAAATTAGCAGCAGCTAATTCTTTTTTTGCAGACTCATCTCCGTTTTCAATTCTCTTGGCAATGTTTACTTCTTCCTCAGCAGTTAAAAGTTCAACCTTACCAATTTCCTTTAAATACATTTTAACAGGATCATCAACATTTGCAGCAACAGATGCAGCGTTTTGCTTTAATCTTTCCCTTTCAGCTCTCTCTTCAGCTTCTGCCTCAGCTGAAAGCTGCTCATCATCCATCTCATCTACATCATCTTGTTGAAGATCATCTATCTGATCAAGATCAACTTCCTCAATATCAATGTCAGGATCATCTATAACGTCAATCCCAGCTTCAGTTAAATTATTAATTAATAACTCTTTTTCGTCTTCATCTAATTGATTAATTGATTCATGGGCGTTAATTTTGGATATAGAAATAATATTATTGTTCTCTTCACCTTTTTGCTTCAAATCATCAAATATCTCATCAAAAAAATTATCATATTTTTCATTATCTAATGCCATAGAACACCCTCCTAGAAAAACCTATCACTTAGTTTTTAATGCAAGCTCTATCTCAGTAAGCCTTTGAATAAGCTCTCTTAATTCATCTTGCTTATCAGGATTACTATCAATTATGCTTACTAGCATACTAATTGTAGATTTTAACTTATCTCTTTCTTCTTCTAGGTCTAATCTCTTAATTCTAAATAATAATTCATTATAGGCTTCTGCCTCATTTTCTATATTATCAAATTTAAGTAGTTTATACCTATTTTCTGTAAAATTGAGCTCATCAGCCATCTGCTCTAGGCTCAATTCTTTATCATTTTCGTATTTCTCTTGTATATATTCAAATATATACCCTAATTCATATAAATCTAATTTTTTAATATAAGTTTTCAATCCCTCGTAGTAATCTTTAGATTTAATAGAAAATTTTAGTGCTAAAATTAAAGTCTGCGGTAAATCCTTAGTGTCTTTTTCTATTCTTGGCTGTAATTGTACTTGTGGCTTTATAGTAAACTTTCCAAGATCATTCGCTAAGGACATAGGATTTATACCAAGTTTCTTTGAAACTTTTTGTATATATTCATCTTTAACAACTTCTGATTTTATGGGATTTATTATCTCTGAAATATTTTTTATAGTATCCGTCATTTTCCCCGGATCTGTTACATCAGTATTTTTAGTAATTAGATTTAATTGAAAATCAATATGGTTATCAGCTTCTTTTATCTTTTTCTCATAAGCTTCACTACTATATTCTTTAATATAATCGTCTGGATCTAGACCTTCTTCAAGAGAAATAACTTTTGGGAAAATACCTTTATCAGTAAAACTCTCTATCGCTCTTAAACTCGCCTTGATTCCTGCTGAGTCAGAGTCATATGATAGATAAACTTCTTTTGCATATCTACTTGCTAGCTTGACTTGCTGGTCTGTTAAAGCAGTTCCTAAGGCTGCAACTGTGTTTTTAAATCCATTCTGCCTTAGTCCAATAACATCCATATATCCTTCAACTAAAATAATCCTATCTCTATTATTCTCTTTATGAATAAGATTTAAACCATAAAGCTGACTTCCTTTATGGTAAATTTCAGATTCTGGTGAGTTTATGTATTTGGCTCTATCATTAGCTAAAGTTCTGCCACCAAAACCGATTATTCTATCTCTTATATTATAAATAGGAAAAATCAACCTATTTCTATAAACATCATAGTATCGTCCGTTTTGGCTTCTAGCAACTAATCCTAATTCCACAAGATCTTCTAATTTATGCCCAATTCTAGTCATATGATTCGTCAAAATATCCCATGAGTCAGGAGCATATCCCAAAGAAAATTCATTAATTGTATAATCATCAATTTTTCTATTTCTTAAGTAATCTCTTGCAGGTTTATAGGTTAATAAGTTTTGATAGAAGAACTTTCTCGCATCCTCATTTATCTTATAATATTTTTCAAAATCAATTTTTTTCTGGCGATTTTGTATTGTGTTTTCTAAGGTTATACCTGCTTTATCTGCCAAATACTCTAAAGCTTCTGGGAAAGTCATATTATCTCTTTTCATTAAAAAAGAAAAAACATCTCCGGCCTCATGACAACCAAAGCACATAAATGTACCTCTTTCTTCTGATACGACAAAAGAAGGTGTTTTTTCCTTATGAAATGGGCATAAGCCCTTATAATTTTTTCCCGCTTTTTTTAATTCTACGAATTCACCAATTACATCAACTATGTTAATTGCTTCTTTAACTCTACTTACATCATCAGACATATCTGCCTTCCTTCAAGCAATGAATTATTATAACATTTAATCTATAAAGTATCAAATTATATTCCAAGATTTCGGTACAAAAATTTCTTGAAATTTATACATAACATACCTATCAGTCATGCCAGCTATATAGTCACAGACAATAATTTCTGGATTGACATCATCATCATATCTCCTAAAATTCTCTGGTATATATTCTGGATTATCTAAATAATAAAAATAAAGTTCCTTTATAATTCTCTCAGCTTTATCTGCCTCTTGCTTAACTTTTTCATCTAAATAAACATTTTCAAACATAAATTTCCTTAAAGAATCACTTGCCTCTTTAACTTCTTCACTCATTTCAATAGAGCTATTATCTAGGCTGTTTTCAATTATATTCATTACCATAGTGTTTATTCTATCACCATGACTTTCTCCAAGAACACGAGTAATGTCTTTAGGCAAATCTTCATTGGAAATAATGCCTGCTCTTATAGAATCATCTATATCATGGTTGATATATGCAACTCTATCGCATAATCTGACTAACATTCCTTCCAGTGTCTGAGGCAAATCTTCGCCAGAATGATTTCTTATACCATCTCTAGTTTCATAGCAAAGATTTAATCCTCTTTTATCTTTTTTTATTTCTAATTTATCAACAACCCTAAGTGATTGAATATTATGCTTGAATCCATTTTCACTAATTTTATTTAATGCCGATTCTCCTATATGACCAAAAGGAGTATGACCTAAGTCATGACCAAGTGCTATAGCTTCAACTAAATCTTCGTTTAGCCTTAGAGCTCTAGCAATAGTCCTAGAAATTTGAGACACTTCTAGAGTATGAGTAATCCTTGTTCTATAATGATCGCCATTAGGAGAAATATAAACTTGGGTTTTATGTTTTAACCTACGAAAAGCTTTAGAGTGGATTATCCTGTCTCTATCTCTTTGAAAATCCGTTCTCATTAAGCATTTTTCTTCTTGTTTTTCCCTACCTTTAGACTCCCTTGATTTACATGCATACTTTGATAAAATCAAATTTTCTAAATCTTCATTTTGGATTCTAATATTCACAATATCACTTCCTATAAGATTTTATGATTTTTTCTATCTCACTTGCTGTTCTATGAATTGTTGAGTCTGTTACATCTATAATATTACATTTTAAAGAGTCCATTATATCTAAGGCATAAAGCAATTCCTCTTTTATCCTATCTGTTTTAGCATAGCTTGATCCTGAACTCATGCCTAGCATTTTTAATCTATCTTTTCTAGTTTCATAAAGTCTATCAACTGAAGTTACTAAACCAATAATCTTCCTAGGGTTTATTTCCCAGAGTTCCTTAGGAGGAGGCGACTCTGGAACAAGGGGAACATTCATAACTTTATATCCTTTTGTGGCAAGAAGTAACGAAGTAGGAGTTTTACTTGTCCGACTAACTCCTATTAGTACTATATCAGCTTTAAGTATTCCATCAGAAGGCTCAAGACCATCATCGTGTTTTATAGTAAACTCAATAGCCGATATTGTATCAAAATAAGTTTTATCTAATAATCTATTTGTACCTGGTTTTTCTTGAGATTTTATGCCTAAAATATTTTCAAGAGTTTTAATCTCTTCGCCAAGTAAATCAAAAGCATAAATATCTTTAGATTTAGCTTGCTCTAATAAATATTTAGATAATTCCTTTATAACAACTGTGAACATCAAAATAGATTTCGGCTCAATTTCGTTAAGTATAGTATCAATTTCTTCCTTCTGTTTTATCATAGGAAATCTTACTATTTCATATTCAATTTTAGGAAACTGCTCCATAATGGCAGTAGCCAAATTATGGGCTGTTTCTCCAAGGGAATCTGAGACTACATATATTTTAATGTCCATACTAGCTCCTTATTATTCTTTAACTATATAACTTGGAATAAATATTTTTCTAATTGTTTCATAATATCTTTTAACTAAAGATAACCTATTATTTCTAACTTCTCCATCTTCAGTCATTACCATAACATTATCAAAGAAATTATTTAATGATTGAGATAAATTCATATATTCTTCCAGAGCTTCCTTGAATTCTCCTCTTTCAACCATTAAATCTATTTCTTCTAAAGTATTTATACCTAAGTATAATTCTTTTTCTTCATCTTGATTAAATAACTCTTCTTTAATATTAATTTTATCAAAATCTTTAGTAATATTTGCAACCCTATTTATAGTTTCCATAACATGTTCATTTTTATCTAAGAAGTCTGTAAGAGCATTTACCTTTTCATTCAATTGATAAATATTATAATCTCCTGTTGCAAATACAGCATCAACAATATCGTATCTTTCACCTTTATCTATCAATATAGACCTATAACGTCCTAAGAAAAATTCTAAGATATCTTCTTTTCCTTGATTATAGTCAAAAACTAAAGATTGATCTTCAAGTGCTGTATAAAGTCCATCTTTAATCATCTGATCTAAGTCAAGATTTAAGTTTTTATCTAAGATAATATTTATTATTCCTAAAGCAGCCCTTCTTAAGGCAAAAGGATCTTGAGAACCTGTAACTCTTACTCCTACGGCATACATAGCACAAATACTATCTAATTTATCAGCAATGCTTAATATCATTCCTGCAGTTGATTGAGGCAAATCTCCATCTGCTCTTACAGGCATATATTGTTCTTCTATAGCCTGAGCAACTAAAGTTTTTTCCTTAGAAGCTAAAGCGTAAATTTTACCCATAAGACCCTGCAGTTCAGTAAACTCAGTAACCATATTTGTAACTAAATCAGCTTTTGACAAGAATGCTGCTCTACGAACATTTTCAATTACTTCTTCTCCGACGGCTAACTGATCCCCAATTAAATCTCCTAGTTTTATCAATCTTTGGCTTTTATCATAGATGCTTCCTAAATCTTCATGGAAACTTGCAGTTTCTAATCTTGGTATAAATTCTTCAAGTTTTTTAGATAAATCTTCATTGTAAAAGAACTCTGCATCACTTAGTCTTGGTTCTATTACTTTTTCATTACCTTCTCTAACATTATCAATTCCTTCGCTATTTCCATTTCTAACAGCAATAAAATTAGGCATTAGATTGCCTTCACCGTCAGTCATAGCAAAATATCTTTGGTGGTCAACCATAACTGTAATAATAACTTCTTTTGGAAGGCTAAGATATCTTTTGTCAAAACTTCCTATAAAAGGAGTAGGATATTCATTAATATCAACAAGCTCATTTAGTAATTCTTCAGTGAATACTAACTCTCCACCATTAGCTTTAGCTAGTTTAATAGACTCAGATTTTATTATCTTCTTTCTTTCACTTCGTTCAAGTATTACACCATTTTCTCTAAGTAAATTTTTATAATTATCAATACTATCTATAATAATTTTACTTGATCCTAAATCTCTATGACCTTTTGTTTTATTTGAAACAATAATTCCTTCAAGATCAAAAGAAAGAATTTCATCATTATACAAAGATAAGAAATATCTAATAGGTCTTGCAAATCTAAGGTTTTTTCCTCCCCATTTCATAGTCTTAGGAGAGTTTAATCTTTTAATTACCTGAGGAACAATATCTTTTAGAATTTCATCTATTGGTCTTAATTCTATTATTTTATTGATAAAAACATAGTCTTCTTCTTTGAATTCTTTGATAATCAGATCTTCAAGACTTGCTCCTTGACCTTTTAAAAACCCTAGTAAAGCCTTAGTAGGCTCACCATCTTTATATGCAATCTTAGCTGAAGGACCTCTTACCTCTTCTGATTTTTCATCACTTTCTTGATAAATATTATTTATAAGAACTGTAAACCTTCTAGGAGTTGACTCTATTTTTATTTCATCAAAAGCTAAAGAATTCTCATTTAATTCTTCAGAAAAGTATTTGTTCAATTGGTTAATCATTCCCTTTACATAACCTGCTGGAAATTCTTCGACTCCAATTTCTAATAGATATCTATTCATTATCTTCAACCCCTAACATAGGAAAGCCTAACTCTTCCCTTTTTTCATAGTAAGCTTTTGCTATATGCCTTGCCATATCTCTTACCCTTTTAATATAATGGGCACGCTCTGAAACACCTATAGCTCCTCTAGCATCAAGAACATTAAAGGTATGAGAGCATTTAAGTATGTAATCATAAGCAGGGAAAATCAGCTTATCTTTTATACAAGCTTCTGCTTGTGCTTCATAATTATTAAATAATTCAGTTAAGACTTCTGAATTAGCTTTTTCAAAACTATATACACTATGTTCATATTCAGCTTGATGGAAAATATCTCCATAAGTAATCTCATCACTCCACTTTAAATCATAAAGAGAATCAACTTTTTGTAAATACATTGCTATTCTCTCTAAACCGTATGTTATTTCACCCGATTCAGGTTCACAAGAAATTCCTCCCACTTGTTGGAAATAAGTGAACTGGCTAATTTCCATACCATCTAACCATACTTCCCAACCTAGCCCCCATGCTCCTAATGTCGGTGATTCCCAGTTATCTTCAACAAATCTTATATCATGAATCTTTCTATCAATACCAATTGATTCAAGAGATTTAAGATACAAATCTTGTATATTATCTGGTGAGGGCTTAAGTATAACTTGTAGTTGATGATGTTGATAAACCCTATTAGGATTTTCTCCATACCTACCATCATCTGGTCTTCTAGAAGGTTCTACATATACAGTTCTCCAAGGCTCAGGCCCTATTGTTCTAAGAAAAGTATTAGGACTCATAGTACCTGCTCCAACTTCTGTATCATAAGGCTCAAGTACTACACAGCCTTGCTCACTCCAATATTTTTGCAAATTCATTATCATTTCTTGAAAATTCATATTTACCTCGCTATATAAAATTTAATCTTTCTAACCATTTTTCAGAATTAAGGGAATCAATCTCAAAGGATTTTTTAAAGAAATCCAAGCTAATAGTTAATAATTTTTTTACATTAACAGAATCTCTAACTTTGATATATTTTATATCTTCTGATTTAGAATAGATTAGGTTATTTAAAAGTATAAATTCATTTCTATTGATTGGTGTTTGCCCAAGGCCAATCCTACATTCATCGCAAACCAAACCTCCATCATCTAAAGATGGATAATATTTATTTGCTTTTGTTCCTCTACATCTTACACATGCTGTTAAATCAGGCTGAAAACCTAAGAAAGAAATAAACTTAAGGATATAGGAAATTATTCTTAAGTCTACATTTT
>CAYSPO010000024.1:14370-17710 GCA_964432945.1 uncultured Peptoniphilaceae bacterium | reverse complement strand
GGAATAATATCATCAATAATACTAGGAATTGGTAGAGCAATTGGTGAAACAATGGCTGTAGTAATGATAGCAGGGAACCAACCTCGTATGCCTAATGGTTTATTCAAAGGTGTACGTACAATGACTACTAATATAGTCCTTGAAATGAACTATGCAGCAGGTCTTCATAAAGAAGCCTTAATTGCAACAGGGGCTGTACTCTTTATATTTATTTTGGCAATTAATATTGCTTTTAATTATATGAACAGTAGGGAGAGATAAAATGAATAATAGAACTAAAGGAAAAATTATTAAAGGTGTTGTTACCCTTGGTGCTTTTATCACTTTTTTATCTCTTGCTATGATTGTTATTGATGTATTTGTGAAAGGAATACCTCATCTAACTGCAGATATGTTTGCATGGAAATACTCTTCAGACAACCTTTCCATGATGCCATCTATTATAAATACTCTTATGATGGTTGCCTTAGCTCTAGCTATTGCTGGTCCTATTGGAATTATTTCTGCAATTTATCTAAATGAATATGCAAGTAAAAATAGTAAAATAAAAAAACCAGTAAGATTAACTACTCAGACATTGGCAGGTATTCCATCAATTATCTATGGACTATTTGGAAACTTATTCTTTGTTACATTTTTAGGCTGGAAATATTCAATACTTGCAGGTGCTTGCACCTTAGCAATAATGATTCTTCCAACTATTATGACAAGTACAGAAGAAGCCCTTATGTCTGTTCCTAACTCTCAAAGAGAAGCAAGCTATGGACTTGGAGCTATGAAGCTAAGGACTATATTTAATATTATTTTACCTTCTGCAATACCAGGTATACTTTCAGGTGTTGTGTTAGCAGTTGGAAGAATTATCGGAGAAACAGCGGCCTTACTTTATACAGCAGGTTCAGCAGCAAGGATTCCAAACAATGTAATGAGCTCGGGAAGAACAATTGCTATACATATGTATATGCTTTCATCTGAAGGACTTCATAAAAATCAAGCTTATGCAACAGGAGTTGTTCTTCTTTTATTAGTACTTGTAATTAATAGAGTTTCAACAATGCTTGCAAATAAAATTAGTGAGAGGAGTCAAAATGGCTAAGAACACAAAAGTTAAAATAGAAAACTTTAACTCTTATTATGGAGATTTCCATGCAATTAAAGATGTAAGTATGGATATAAAAGAAAATGAAATAACAGCTTATATAGGGCCATCGGGCTGTGGGAAATCTACACTTTTAAGAAGTATAAATAGAATGAATGATTTGGTAGAGGGCTTTCGTAAGGAGGGCTCTATGTTCCTAGATGGAAAAGAAATTTGGGACGAGGTTGATGTATATGATCTTAGGAAAAGAGTGGGAATGGTTTTTCAACAACCTAATCCTTTTCCAAAATCAATTTACGATAATATAGCTTACGGACCTAGAACTCATGGAATAACTGATAAAGAGACTCTAGATGAAATTGTAGAAAAATCCTTAAGACAAGCAGCAATTTGGGAGGAAGTAAAAGATGATTTAAAAAAATTGGCTACTGATATATCAGGTGGTCAACAGCAGAGAATTTGTATTGCAAGAGCTTTAGCTGTTGCACCAGAGGTAATATTACTAGATGAACCTACTTCTGCCTTAGATCCAATTTCTACAACTGCAATAGAAGACTTGCTTCTTCACCTAAAAGAAGATTATACTATTATTATAGTTACACACAATATGCAACAAGCAGCAAGAGTATCAGATAAAACAGCCTTTATGTACCTAGGAGACCTTGTAGAGTTTGATGAAACAGATAATATTTTCTCAAATCCAAAAGATGAAAGAACAGAGAGATATATAACAGGGAGGTTCGGTTAATGGTTACAAGAGAAAGATATGAGCAGCAACTTATTAAGTTAAATATGAATATTTCAGACATGGGAAGAATGCTTATTGATTCTATGGAGAATGTAAAAGTTGTTATTAAAGAAAATGATAAAAAAGCAGCTTATAGAATCCATGACAATGACTCTGAAATAAAAGATCTTGCAAGAAGAGTTGAAGAAAGATGCATAAAGTTAATCATGCGTCAGCAACCTGTTGCTACTGATTTGAGGGTAATTTCAGCAGCAATAAAGTTAGTAACTGACCTTGAAAGAATGAGTAAGCAGACTCTTGATATCGCAGAAATTGCTCTTGATAAGACAGATGAACAAACAAAGCTAACTCCGATTCTTGATGAGATGGCAGAAAAAGCTCTACAAATAACTATTGATGCAGTGAATGCTTATATGCACAATGATCTTGAACTAATTAATAAAGTAACAGAATCAGACGATATAATCGATGGACTATACTCAGAGATAAAAGAAGATATAGTTTCAGGTGTAAAGAAAGATACAGTGGGAGCAGAAACAGCAGTAGAATCTCTCTTAAAAGCTAAATACCTTGAAAAAATTGGCGACCATGCAGAAAATATTGTAAACTGGGTGAACTATGCAATTACAGGTGAACAGTTAAAATAACAAAATTGGATGTGAATTATGGATAAGGTTTTTATAGTAGAAGATGATAATAATATTAGAGAACTAATTGTGTATGCTCTTAACTCGAGCGAATTTCAAGCTGAGGGTTTCGAAAATGCTAAATTATTATACCAAAGATTAGAAGAAGAAACCCCTAATCTCTTTATACTTGATATTATGCTTGATGGTGACGATGGATATACTATCTTAAAGAACCTAAGAGAAAATTCCCAAACAAAAGCTACTCCTGTTATTATGCTGACAGCTAAGACTGCAGAGTATGACAAGGTTAAAGGCTTAGATATGGGAGCAGATGACTATATTACAAAACCTTTTGGAGTAATGGAATTAATTTCTAGAATAAAAGCTGTACTTAGAAGAACTAAAACAGAAATAAAAAATGATTCAACAGTTTCTTATAAAAATATTCATATAGATAATGACAAAAGACAAGTTGAAGTAGATGGTGAAATTGTAGATCTAACTTATAAAGAGTTTGAGTTATTAAACTTTTTAATAGTCAACAAAGAAATTGTTTTATCAAGAGATAAAATTATGAATAGCGTATGGGGATTTGATTATCAAGGTGAGTCAAGAACTGTAGATGTTCATATAAGAACTTTAAGACAGAAATTAAAAGACTCAGGAAATCACATAAAAACTGTAAGGAATGTGGGCTATAAGATTGGAGAATAAAATGAGAGAAAAAACATCAAAGGTAACTAGTATGTTTTTTATCCTGGCAATCTTATCTATTATAATAACTATGCTATTAACTAGCTTAATTAATTATAAAGTATTTAGACCAAAACCAGAAGAAATAAGAGTGGGAGTATCCCAAATGAA
>CAYSPO010000024.1:1795-14270 GCA_964432945.1 uncultured Peptoniphilaceae bacterium | reverse complement strand
ATAAAGTATTTAGACCAAAACCAGAAGAAATAAGAGTGGGAGTATCCCAAATGAACTTAGACAGCGAAGAGCTGTCTTTTTCTGGTTATAGGATAGTAAAGGATAAACCTACTAATTATCTTATTAAACTACAAGATTCACAAGGAAAAACTTTTTATCTAGAAAACGATAGAGCTGTATTAAATAAAATGATTTGGGCTAATATTGTTAGTTTTTTATTAATATCTTTAATTACTATAAAAATCATAGGATATTATAGGCAAGATATAAGAAATAAAACTTTTTGGCCTGTAGCTAAGCTCTCTGATGTTATGTTTAATATCATGTCTGGAACTAGCAATGAGGGAGATTTGGATATATTATTAGAAGAAATTCAGCCTTTGATAGATAATAATATGTCTAGTGAAAAGCTGGAGCAATCGATTAATAAATTATTCACAGCTGAAAAGCAAAGAAGAGAATTTACTGCAAATGTAACTCATGAACTAAAAACACCTCTAACATCTATCAATGGTTATGCAGAAATGATAGCATCTGGACTAGCTAATGAAGAAGATATGGTAAAATTTTCTAATGTTATTTTAGATGAGGGCAGAAGATTGCTTGAGATGATAGACGAGATAATAAGGCTTTCTCAATATGAGTCTGCTTCCACGAATATAATGGATTATGAGTTTTTAGACTTAGGAGAAACAGCTGAGCAAATTTGTGAGGAAATGCAGGTATATGCCAAAACCAAGGATATTAATTTAACTTGTTCAAGTCAGAAAGTTATGGTTAAAGTAGATTATTCAATGATTTATGAGCTTATGGCAAATTTAATATCTAACGGCATAAAGTACAATACTCCTCCTGGTAATGTTAATGTAAGTGTAGGAAAGAGTTTAGATTATGCTGAAATAATTGTGGAAGACGACGGTATAGGGATTAGTAAAGAAGATCAAAAAAGAATATTTGAAAGATTTTATATGGTTAGTAGAAATGGTAAAAGACACTCTGGTACGGGTCTAGGCCTTTCTTTAGTCAAACATATAGTAGAAAGACATAACGGAAAAATAATTATCAATTCTGAACTTGAAAAAGGTTCGAAATTTATTATCCAAATACCTTTTGATTAATTCTATAAAATAAGAAAGATCTGATTAATAATAATTAGGTCTTTTTTTGTTTTATTAATATATAATTGCAATATTATTTCTAATAAATCTCTTAATATTGAGTATGTTAAATGTTAACTATTAACTAATAATTTTCGTCGTGCTAATCCTTTACCTTGATAACGTTCATAAATGCACATTGTGTGCTATAATGGAAATTATAAAAACTAGGGGATATGAAAATGGGAAATAAAAATTCAGATAAAATTAAAGTAAGAAATGATATTATTGTATTTGGTGAAAAAGAATTTGCTTTTACCTTTAAGCATATCACTCCAATAATATTTACATATGTAATTGTTGGTATAGGTTTTGGGATAATGGCTTATGATGCAGGGCTTGGTCTTCTTTGGACTACTCTGTCATCTATATTTGTCTACTCTGGTGCATCTCAAATAGCTTTGGTAGCCTTATTGAAGGCTGGTACACCCTTATGGACTCTATTTATTATGGGCATAGCTCTCTCTGGTAGGTTTGCCTTCTATGGAGTGAGTTTAATAGATAGATACAAAAAGGCTGGGAAAGCATATCCACTTTTGATTTTTGGATTAACAGATGAGGCCTATTCACTTATGGTTAGCCTTGAATACCCAGAAGATATAAATGAAAATGCAGTAAATATTCTAGTTACTGTACTTTTACATTTCTTTTGGACGTTAGGATCTGTTATTGGATATCTTTTTGGAAAATCTATTGGAATTAAATTTGAAGGAATAGATTTTATGCTAACTGCGTTTTTCTTAACTGTTGTTATAAGTAAATGGAAAGAAGGAGACAAATATCCAGTTATAGTTGGTTTATTAAGTAGTTTAGCTTGTCTTTTTATTTTTGGAGCAAAGGATTTTATTATCCCTGCAATTATTATTACTACATTATTAATTGTTCTTGAAAAGTTTATTAAAGGAGGCAAAGATGAGTAATACTTATATCTATTTAGGGCTTATTATATTTGCAGTCATTAATTTTCTGCTAAGAGCCTTACCCTTTATAATATTTTCAGGAAGAGAATTATCAGAACCTGTTCACTATATTTCAGAAAAACTCCCAGCTGCTATAATGATTATTTTAGTTGTTTATAATTTAAGGACAACTAATTTTTCATCAGCACCTTACGGAATACCAGAAATAGTGGCTTTAATTATTACCGTTATTTTGCATTATTGGAAAGAAAATATGATATTAACTTTATTAGCGGGAACAGTTACTTATATGCTACTTTTATCTGTTTTGCTTTAATAATACTGAATAATTATAAGAAGGCTTAGGCCTTCTTTTATTTTAATAAATAGATTTTCTGAGAAACATTTTTATAAATAAATCTTATTTGAGAAGATTTAATCTAATAATTACCTAGAAGCTGTTTTTGTGGTAAAATTAGAATTAGGTGAATATATGAAAGAAAAATTTATGAAATTAAAAGAAAAATTAGACTTAGAATTTGTGAGGTTTTTAATTGTTGGAACAATAAATACTGTTGTGGGAACAAGTATAATGTTTATTGCCTACAATGTGTTAGGACTTTCCTACTGGGCAAGTTCAGCTTCAAACTATTTTTTAGCAAGTATATTGAGCTATTTTTTGAATAAATATTTTACATTTAAGTCTAAAACTAAAAATAAATCTGAAATCTTTAGATTTGTTATAAATATATTAATTTGTTATCTTTTAGCTTATGGTATTGCTCAGCCTTTAACTCAAAAGTTACTATCGGGTGCAAGTGTTGTTGTTAGAGATAATGTATCGATGGTTATTGGAATGGTCTTATATGTCTTTTTAAATTATTTTGGACAGAGAATTTTTGTTTTTAAAGATAAATAAAATATGAATTATAACTATAATAATAAAAATTCTATGGAGGAAAAAATGTCTATAATGATGGTTGTCCCGTGTTATAATGAGGCGGAAGTTCTGCCTATGTTTATAGAGGAAATGGGGCAAATAAAGAAAAAATTAAAAAGAAAATTAGAGATTTTATTTGTCAATGATGGTTCAAGTGATCAAACCTTAGAAATGTTAAGAGAATATTCTAAAGAAGATGGAATTTACTATATATCCTTTTCTAGAAACTTTGGAAAAGAAGCTGCTATGTATGCAGGATTTTGTCATGCTGATGCAGAATATATAGGAGTAATGGATGCAGATCTTCAGCACGACCCTAAAGTGTTACTAGATATGGAAAAGTACCTAGATAAAGGATATGATGTAGCTGCTACAAAAAGAAGTTCAAGGCTTCAATCGTCAAAGTTTTATAATATTGGAGCACAAGGTTTTTATAAAATGATGAATAGTTTAAGTGATGATATTGAACTTGAGCCAGGTGTTCAAGATTTTAGAATGATGAAGAAAAATGTTGTAGATGCTATAATTTCTCTTGGCGAAAAATCTAGATTTTCAAAAGGAATTTTTTCTTGGGTTGGGTTTAATATTAAATATATAGAAGTAGAAGATAGACCTAGAGAGGCCGGCACTACTAAATGGGATTTTTCTAAATCTTTCAGGTATGCAATAGATGGAATCATTTCATTTTCAATATCTCCCTTAAGAATAGCTACTTATCTTGGGGCTTGCTTATCTTTTATAGGTTTTATCTATGCTATTTATATAATAGTAACTACCTTAAGGAAAGGTGCTCAGACAGCTGGCTTTGCAACAATAGTATGCTTGATTTTAATTTTAGGTGGATTTAATTTATTATTTCTCGGTTTAATTGGCGAATATATAGGTAGAATATATAAAGAAACTAAAGATAGACCAATATATCTGATTGGAGAAAAATATATTAAAGAAGATAATTAAAGTATAGAAATTATAAAAAATTGTTTAATAATATACTTCGTGGGTAAAATATAATTACAGAATAAGAATATGAAAAGAGGTAATATAAATGGCAAATGTTGTAGTTTATACTAGTTCAACTTGTCCTTACTGCGTATCAATTAAGGACTTTTTAAAGGAAAACAATGTAGAATTTGAAGAAAAAAATATTTCAGAAGATGCAGTAGCTAGGCAAGAATTAATGTCAAAAGGACATATGGGTGTTCCAGTAGCTGTTATCGGAGATGAAGAAGTGGTCGGATTTGATCAGCCAAGATTAAAAGAACTTCTAGGATTATAAAAAAGAGAGCCTTTTGGCTCTTTTTTTATAATCCTTAAATAAAATAAATATATACCAAACTTTTTTTGCTCTTAACTTTCTAAATTTATTATAAAATGATATACTTATTTTTAAGGAAGGTGATTTTATGAATAAAAGAAAGAAAACATTGGTTAGAACATTTTCTGTTATTTTAGCTTTTATTATGCTTGCTGGTATTTTAGTACCTGTATTTGCATCCTTATAAGGATTAAATTAATTAATAAATAATTATATTTATATTATTAAAATATTTCAATAAGATCTCTATAAATAATAGATTTTTATTAGTTTATTTTAGTGTATATTTTTGTTGTGATATTTTATCTTTTTTGATGGTATAAAGAATTCTTATGGAGGTTATTTATAATTACATAATAGAGTTTTTAATAAGTAGAATAATCATTTTTAATTAATATATATATATAAGACTCTTTTAATAGAGTCTTTTTTTTATAAAGTATAGTGTATATAAAAAAGGAAAGTACAAATATTGATATTTGTGCTTTCCTAGTGAGATATAATTTAAGAAATTAGAGAAGATTTAATATTCTACTTCTTTATTCTTCTTTAATATTACAAAATGTGCTATTAAAGATAAGACAAAAAGGATAATTGCTGCTATCATTACTGTTTTATTGGAATTTGCAAAATCAGATTGAGGACGCTGTTTAATAACAATACCAATAAGAGCCCATAGAGCAGGCACTGTAACAAATGAATTATCAGTTTTGCGAAGTATAAATAAAACTGAAATACATGCCAGAATCATTAATAATATAGTTATCATTACCCCTGTATTTGAAAAGGCATCAAAACCATTCTTAACCATTAAAACCATAATGTTTGTAAATGAAGCAAATGTTAGCCAGCCAGCATGAAGTCCAACTGGATAAGTTATAAATAATTTATTTTCCTTAGCGAATTCAAGGTAAGAACTTATAGTTTTAACTAAATAAATTAAAGTTAAGGTATATAATATTATTGCTATAAGTGAGACTAATATTCGATCAGTATTCCAAGTAATAGTCCAAATTATGTTAAATATTGACCAAGTAATATTTAAAGGTACAATTTTATCATAATAAAAATCTTTAAATTCTTTAGACACGTTTTTTTTCCAAGGATAAATTAATGAAAGAAGAGCACCGATATAAATAACTCCCCAGATAGAGAAAGTTAGACTAGATGGAGCTAATAGGTTGCTATACATATCAGAAATCTGCCTTTGGGTGTAAGGAAATAATATTCCTGAAGCAGACATATAATTTAGTATAATAGTTACTGCAAATAGTATAATAGACAAAATATGCATATTTTTTTTAGATTTAGAAATCATAATATCCTCCTTTAAGTAATTTTCGATATATTATATATTCATGTTATTTATGTTATTATATACTAAGAGGTTGTAAAATACAACTTGAAAGGAGTAAAGATGGAATTTATTTGCTTTATGAATATTTTATATAGATATGGGAAAATATTGTTAGAAGATATGTTAGTAGATAAAGAGATAAATATGCAAGAATTAATAGTTTTATTGATAATAAGTAAATCAGAAGGAATCTTACAAAGTAAGTTAAATAATTTTGTTGGACTTGATAAAGGTAATTTTTCTAATTTTCTAAAAAATTTGGAAAAAAGAGAATTGATTTATCGCAGAAAAAGTAAGGAATTTCACTCACAAAACTTATGTTATTTAACTGACTTTGGGAAATCTCTAGTTCCAGAGCTTGAGTATACATTGAATCAATGGAAAAAGTTCCTTATTAAAAATATAGATGATGAAAACTTGAAAAGTTTTGATAAAACTAGTTTAGAAATTTCGCAAAATATTTTCGAAGGATTAGATATTTCTTGGGAAATGTAAGATTTTCAAAACTATATATAGTTTACCTTATAAAACTTTATAATAATTGTCACAATAGGAGGCAAAATGTCGATAGGATATGCTTGTTTGACTGTAGGAGTTGAAAATGTAAAATTTAAAACGTGTAGAAAAGCTAATGCTAGCGATGAGAATTTGCTTGAATTAATAAAATATAACCTTAACTCTCTAAATAATATGCTAGATTATAATATAAAAAACCGTATTCATTTACTAAGAATAAGCTCTGATATTATACCATTTGGCTCTCACCCTGTTAATGGATTAAGATGGTGGGAAATCTTTAGAGATGAACTTTTTAAACTTGGGCAAAAAGCAAAAGATAATAAAATTAGATTATCTATGCACCCAGGACAATATACAGTTATCAACTCTAAGACACCTGAAGTAGTGGAAAACTCAATAAATGATTTAATCTACCATAATAGATTTTTAGATTCTCTAAATTTAGATAAAACTAATAAATTAGTTCTTCATATAGGAGGAGCCTATGGAGATAAAGAAGAAGCTTTAAAAAGATTTAGGGAAAACTATAAAAGATTAGATGAAAATATTAAAAATAGATTAGTTATTGAAAATGACGATAAAATATTTAATATTTGTGAATTACTGGATCTAGGTAAAAATCTAGGAATTCCTGTGATTTACGATAACCTTCACAATGAAGTAAATCCTTGTAAAAAACTAACAGATAATTATTGGATAAATGAAGCAAAAAAAACTTGGAAAGAAGAAGATGGAAGGCAGAAAATTCACTACTCCCAGCAAAATAAAAATAAAAAAACTGGATCTCATTCAGAAACGATAGATGCAAGGAAATTTTATGAATTTTATAATAGCTTAGATTATAAAAATATAGATATAATGCTTGAAGTTAAGGATAAAAATTTATCAGCAATCAAGATTAATAATCTAATTGAAAATAATTCGATTGTTGAACTTGAGAAAGAATGGGCGAGGTATAAATATTTAATTCTTGAGTTATCACCTAGAGTATATAATGAGATTAGAAAATTACTAAAAGATAAAAGCTCCTATC
Source organism: uncultured Peptoniphilaceae bacterium (assembly GCA_964432945.1). Classification (GTDB taxonomy): domain Bacteria; phylum Bacillota; class Clostridia; order Tissierellales; family Peptoniphilaceae; genus CAYSPO01. Next base: position 7,050 of record CAYSPO010000024.1, on the reverse strand, counting down.
CAGTTTTAGAATTCTATGACTTTGTAGATGAGGCTCTTTCATTAGATTTTAATCCTGGTTATGCTGTTAATGCAGGACAACATATATGGGGATACTTTAAAAATTATGAAGAGAATAAGTCAAAAGAAAAAGTAGAAAATCAATTTAAAAAAATTAAAGAAGGATCTTCTTCTTTAGCTCTAAAGAGAATTTTATGGAAGTTATCCCATGAAAAGAATATGAAGTATCTATTAGATAGTTTATATTTCAAAGATTTAATGTAGTGTTTTTTTGTTTTATTTTTTATTATATAAGATACAATAAGGTATAAAATAAATATAATTAAGGAGTTGCTTTTGGAGTTATTATATGGAATAAATAAATATCTATTATTGTATCTTATATTTATTAACATTTTTGCTATGGTTTTAACGGTCTATGATAAATGGGCAAGTGTTAATAAAACTAAAGCTAGAGTTAGGGAAAGAAATTTATTATTAGTTAGTTTATTATGTGGGGCTTTATTTATGTACTTAACTATGGTTATTATCCGTCATAAAACTAAACACTCAAAATTTATGATAGGAATTCCTCTGATTCTTATTTTTCAAATTTTATTAATATGGAAGTTTATCTAAGTCAAATATAATTTTAAGCATCTCATTTATTTTTTAATGAGATGCTTTTTTTATTATCAATTAATAAATAATTATTTTAATAGTTGACAAATATAGTGTTTAGTTTTATATTAAGTGTATTAGTGTATGACTACACACCATACAGATATAACACTAGGAGGTAAAAATGTATAAATTGGATTTAACTAGCGAAATACCTCTATACCAGCAAATTGTTGATCAAACTAAGGTTGCCATAGCTAATAACTATTTATCTGAAGGCGATAAGCTGCCCTCTATAAGAGATATGGCTAAAACCCTTATGGTTAATCAATCGACTGTTAGCAAGGCTTATAGGGAATTAGAAAGTTTAGGATTTATTAAGACTGTCCCTGGAAAAGGAACTTTTATTTCCTTTGATAAAAGAAAAATTGAACTTGAAAAAGAAAATATGGCTAAAAAATTAATAGAAGTTTTTAGAGAAAGTTTAGTTTTTTCTTTTACTAAAAAAGAATTAGAAGATCTTTATGATAAGGCACTTATGGAGGGGAAATTATGATTCTACATGTAAAAAATATAGTAAAGTCATTTGAAGAAAAAAATATTATAGATAATGTTGATTTTATACTTCAACCAGCTAGTATAACGGCAATAGCTGGAAGAAATGGTTCTGGTAAAACAACTATCTTAAAGATGATGGCAGGCATTTTAGATTGTGATGAAGGATGTATATTAATAGATGAAAAAAATCTTAAATATTTTCCTAAGTTAAAAGAAAATATCGCTTATCTGCCTGATAGATTTAATTTTTTTGATTTTGAAAAAGTAAGTCAAGTCATCGGATACTATCAAATTATTTATCCTAAGTTCGATAAAGAATTTGTAATTAGAGAATTTAATGAAATAGGAATAAGCCTTGATGATAGAATAAGAAGTTTTTCTAAAGGAAGTAATTCCTTAGTAGGATTGATATTAATTTTAGCTACTAATGCTCAATTCGTTTTAGTAGACGAAATTTTAGATGGCATGGATGTATTAAATAAGGAAAAAATTATTGGCTTATTGATTGAAGCAGCTGATAAGGGAAAGTCTATTTTAGTTAGCTCCCATGAGTTAGAAGAACTTGAAGGTTTATCAGATAGAATAATTTACTTATCTCTTGACGGCAAAATAAAAGAAGTAGAAAGTATGGGACAAAGTAACCTAATTAAAATTCAAATAGTTTGTAAAGAGAATTTTCCAACAGATTTAGAAAACTCTTTAGTTTTAAGGCAAAATATTGGCAGAGTTTATACAGTTATTGGAAAAGGAAGTGCAGATTCATGGAGAGAAAGATTAGATAGAGAAGAAATTGTTCAGTATGATTTTCTAAGCCTGAAACTAGAAGACTTTTTCTACTATGAGAGAGGAGTGGAAAAAAATGACAGATATAAAGAAGATATTTCAAATATTATTTAAGAGAAATATTCTTTGGATTTCTACTCTCATATTAATTTTTTTAGTTATAGAAGGATCTTCAGCTAGTTATCAAGCGAGTGAAGGTTTTATTAGTGAAATGTTTTTCAATTTCTACGACTTAGATCTTATCGAAATAGATAAAGATAAGCTAGTAGCTCCAAATTATAATGATAGTTTAGATAATTTAGATGAGTATCAAGAAAAATATAAGGCAGGTTTTTCTGATGACTATATAAGCTTGAAAGTTTATAAGCTTAACAAAATGCTTGAGATTATGGATGTTAGTAAAGCTGATATAGCAGAAAGAGAAAATATATTTGACGAATTTAATGATGAAAATTATGAAAAGTTTGGAGATATTTATTCTATTGCAAGCAGAATAACTAGTTCTTTAAATAACCACTATATAGTTAAAGATTCGTTAGATGGACAGTATAAGTTAAATTATTCTAGTACAATAATTAATCCTAATGCTTTTATCTATATTATTATATTAGTAATGGGAATACTTTTATTAAGTGGAGAACATTTAACTAAGTATTATGAATTTTCTAAAATGTTTCCCTGGACTAAAACTAAAACATATCTAGGAAAGATACTATTTGGGTTTCTTATTGTTATGGGTGTTTGGTTAATATCTATAGCTTTGAAATATGCTGTTTTCTCAAATTCTACCTATAAAAATATAACTACACTATATGAACCTATGAAAATATTTTTATTAAATACATTCAGATTATTTGCATTTTATTCAATAGTTATGGCTGTTGGAGCATTAGCTGGAAACTTTATAGGTCATATTGGTCTAACTATTATGGCTCTGCTTGGAGTAAGACTTTATCAATATAATATTACTACTTTAGAAAGTTTGTTTTCAGGAAACTATGATAATAGTATCTCTGAACGAATTTCTAGTATTATTGATAACTTAAACAGTATGGTATTAGTGATATTTTCTCCAATTGACGGATTTATTTTAAGTAATAAGAATTTTTCTATAATAATGGGTCTTGTTGTACTTTCGTTAATTTTCTTGATATTAGGAATATACTGGACCAAAACAGCTAAAGCTGAAAGAAGTCAAATGCTAGTTTTGAAGGATAGAACAAGTAAGTTCGTTGAATTTATGGCTATTCTATCAACAGCAAATATTGTTCAAGAAATAGCTAATTCTTTCGACATAGGAAGGTTAGCAAGTATTATAATATTCTTCATTACTTTAGCCATAGCATATAAGTTCTATCAAATATTATTTAAATCAAGAGTTGGATTTCAAAGTTAATTATAAACTTTAATTCTTCTTAAAAGAAAGGAGAAAAAATGTCAGATATAAAGAAAATATTTCAAATTTTAATAAAAAGGTATTCTTTATGGATATTTATGGTACTGGCTATTTTCGTTATTATTGAAGGTAGCTCAGCTAGATATGAATCTAGTTCAAAGTTTGCTGATGAGATATATTATGATACTTATGAATTAGAATATTTAAGTAAAAACAGAGAAAATATAAAGATAGATGAAATAGAAAACAATATCGGTAAATTTCGTGAACTTTCCCAGTATGGTTTAGCAGATGATTACATTGATAAGTATGTAAAAGTATTTAAAGAAATAGTTAAGGAAAAAAATATAAACAAATCAAAACTATCATCTGGCGAATATTTTGATTCTTACACTAATCAGGATAATTCAAATGATTATAATTATATCTATTCAATTTTATATAACTTTAGTAGATTACTAGAAAACGAAAAAATAGTTAAAGATCCATCGGATGGTATATATAAAATAAACATTGCTAAAAACATTATGGTTCCAAATCTTTTTATATATGCGATTGTATTTTTGTTAGGAGTTTTATTATTAAGTGGAGAACATTTAACTAAATATTATGAATTTACGAGAATGTTTCCGTGGACAAAAAATAAAACATATTTAGCAAAAGTGTTGTTTGGTTTATTAATTATATTAGCAGCTTGGTTAGGATCAATCGGATTAAAATTATTAATATTTAATAGCTCTAATTATAGTAATATTACCTATATTTATAATGTGAAAGAAGTATTTATAAGCCAAGGACTTTCTCTCATAGCTTTCTATTTAATTGTTATGGGTATTGGGGCTCTTGCAGGAAATTTCATTGGTCATATAGGCATGTTTATTATGGCTATTTTTGGAATAAGACTTTACCAATATAATCTTTGGGCTATTTCTTACCTTGTAAATGGAAATGAAATTTCACCTTGGGTTGAAAGTGTAGAAAATATGATTAGCTCATTGAATCCACTTGTAAAATCAATTATTTCTCCAATAGATGGCTTTAGTTTTTATAATGTATCGTTACAATCTGCTATTGGTTTGTTTTTAGTTGGCTTATTATTCTTTTTCTTAGGAATTTACTGGACTAAATCCTCACAATCAGAGAGAAGTCAAATGCTTGTGCTTAAAAATATCGAAAATAAATTTGTCCAGATTATGGCTATTCTTACAACTTCTAATATAATCCAACTTATAGTTAGTTCTTTTAGTTTAAGTAGAATTACAAGTATAATTGTTTTCTTGGTTGGTTTATTTTTAAGCTATAAATTTTATAATATATTATTTAGAGCAAGAATAGGATTTCAAAGTTAATTAAGTAATATTTTATAAGCACTTTGGTGTGCATTATTCTTTAAAAAAATTTTTAGGGAAAAATACCTTATATGTATTTTAAAAAATACTTTTTATTCCTATTAATATTATTTAAGCTAAATAGAGATCTTTGGAAATATAAAAGCTTAAATAACTTGAATTAGACCTATAAACTTATGATTTTAATTTTTAATATAAGACTTATGGGTATAATCAAGCCAATATTAAGATTATTCTCTAAAATAGATTTATATAAGATAAAAGCAATAGATATATTTTCTAACAATTAAGATATACAAAAAATTTCTTACTTAAGAAAACTGTAAGGAAAACTTAAGGTTATTTTAATCTATTTGTAATCTTAATGTTGCTTTAATCATATATAATACGAATATACTAAATATTTACTGGGGAGTGTTTATTAAGCTATGACAGACAGAGAAAAGAAAGATAAAATTGCTAACAAATTGATAAACCTACTTGGAATATTGGGTATAATCATCGTAATAGTAGTATTTTACTACTCTTACAAAGCAGGCCTATTAACTGATAGTAAAAAGATGGAAGAAT
>CAYSPO010000024.1:0-1695 GCA_964432945.1 uncultured Peptoniphilaceae bacterium | reverse complement strand
TTTTACTACTCTTACAAAGCAGGCCTATTAACTGATAGTAAAAAGATGGAAGAATTTTTAAGAAAAACAGGTCCGCTAGCACCTCTTGTATTTTTTGTAATACAGATAATCCAGACTGTTGTACCAATAATACCAGGAGCTTTAACCATACCTGCAGGAGAATTAATCTTTGGACCACTTAAGGGTTTTCTTTTGAACTATGTTTCCATCGTAATAGGATCAATAATGGCTTTCTATATTTGCAGAAAATATGGTAGAAGGCTATTATGGATATTAATTGGTGAAAAAGCCTATGATAAATATGTTCCATTATTAGACACCAGTATTTACAATAGATTATTTATCATAGGTATGCTAGTTCCTTTTATGCCTGCCGATGTACTTTGTATGGTTTCAGGCGTTTCAAATATGAAATTTAAAGATTTTCTGATTATCTTAGTTGTTTGTAAACCAGTTTCTCTTTATTTATATACAGTTGTAACAGTATTTGCAAGTAAATGGTTGATTAATTATATTGGATAGGAGGAAGAAATGAAAGTTTTACTTTATAGTGAAATGATGGATAAAATAGGTAAATCTGGATTAGGTCATGCGATTTATCACCAACAAAAAGCTCTTGATTTAGTGGGGGTAGATTACACTATTGATCCCAATGACGATTTTGATTTACTTCATATTAATACTTACTTTCCAAGGTCATATTTATTGGCTAGAGAATGTAAGCGAAAAAAAATTCCAGTAATTTATCATGCTCATTCCACTATGGAAGATTTTTGTAAATCATTCAAAGGATCCGATTTAGTTGCACCTTTATTTAAAGAATGGCTTAAATGGTGCTATAGTTTAGGAGATGTGATTATAACACCAACAGACTATTCTAAGTTGCTTCTTCAGTCTTATGGCCTAGATCAACCAATATATGCAGTGTCTAATGGAATTAACTTGAAATCATTTAAGGAAATTCCGAACTCTAGAGAAGTTTTACAAAGAGAGTATTCTTATAAAGCTGAAGATTTTATTATTATGGGTGTAGGTTTATATATCGAAAGAAAAGGAATTTTGGATTTTATAGAGTTAGCAAAAGAATTACCAGAATATAAATTCATTTGGTTTGGTTATACTGATAAAAAATTAATTCCTGAGCATATTCAACAAGCTATAGAAAATCATAGTTCTAATCTTAATTTTGCTGGATATGTACCTAATGAAAAGATAAAATTAGCCTTACAAGCTTGCGATGTTTTTCTGATGCCAACACTTGAGGAAACAGAAGGTATACCGGCTATTGAAGCTTGTGCTTCTAAGACCAAGATGATTATAAGAGATATTCCTGTTTTTGATGACTGGCTAATTGATGGTCGCAATGTTTACAAGGCTCGAGATATAAAAGAATTCAAAGAAAAATTGATATTGCTTTATAATGATAAACTACCAGATCTTACAGAAGAGGCTTATAAGGTAGCAGAAGAAAGAGATTTACTAGAAATAGGTAAACAATTAAAAGAAATATACAAGTCAGTTTATAAAAAATCACTTATATATATATAATCATTTTCATATTGTAATTATATAAATTTAAATATTTTGAAAAATAGTTAAGTAAAGCTTGACTTTTAATAAAGAACGATGTATTATATAGAAGTAGTGAATATTGTTAATTAAGTCTTATGTTTTATATATAGTTTTAAAATGTTT
>CAYSPO010000023.1:0-18954 GCA_964432945.1 uncultured Peptoniphilaceae bacterium | reverse complement strand
TCTCCCCCAACATCTATTGAAGCATCTAAAGATTGAGGCGAATAAACTTGAGAAACTTCCATTGCTTCCATAATTTCATCCTCTGTTACTTCTAAATGATTAGCTAAATCTTTTATGGTAGGCGTTTTTTGAAGACTTTGAGTTAAGTAATTATTTGATGCGTTAATCTTTTGTGAAAGTTCCTGAATTCTTCGTGGAACTCTAATTGTCCAACCCTTATCTCTAAAGTGTTTTTTTATTTCTCCAATTATAGTTGGTGTAGCATAACTTGAGAATTCATAACCATAATCTACATCAAACCTATCAACAGCATAAATCAAACCAATAGAAGCTACTTGGAACAAATCATCATATTCCATTCCTCTATTTAGATATTTTTTAGCTAAGATTTCAGCTATATACAAATGTTGCTCAATTAAAATTTGTCTAATATTTTGATCTTGGTTTTCCTTGTATTGTTTAAAGAGGTCTTTTATTTCTTGATTTGAAAGCTTTTTGGAATTTCTTTCCATTAGTCAATTCCTTTAAACATGGAAATATACTCTTCCTTGTATTCAACCTTATCTACTAATGATGAAAGTATTTGCCTACCTAATTCTGATGCTATATCTTTTTTATATTCTATTTTTGAATCAGGTAAACTTACTAAAATTTTCAAACCAAGTTCTGAAATCTGGAATTCAACCTCTATTTTTTCGTTATCAATTAGCATATTACATGCTTCTGAAATTGCTACTCTAATATCTTCTACAACTTCAAAATCAAAATCTATATTATTACAAATTGAAGCTGCAGTAAGTCTTACTGTTGAGACATAATCTGCTTTACCTGGAATAATTAATTTTATTTTTTCCATATTAATCAATCCTAAACACTTTATCAAGTTCTGTGATAGTAAATATTTTTTTAATACTTGGCTTAACATTTATTAAATCTATTGTAAAATCAGTATCTTTAACCTTCCTATAAAGGGTGATGAATGAACCAAGTCCAGTAGAATCAATATAATTTAAATTACCCATATCAAATACAAGGTTTGCATTTTTCTCATCAAATTCTTTTTCTATCTTTTCTGTGAATTTTGGAGAAGAAGATATATCTAAATCTCCAGTTAATTCAGTAATTATAGTATTGTCTTGTCTCTTACAATTCATAGTTAGATTGTTATTCATAAACTACTCCTTAATGTCTTCAATGTACTTTGTTACAGCAACTATTTTATTTTCATCTTCAACATCTTTAATCTTAACTCCTGATGTTGCTCTACCTTGAGTTGAAATTGTCCTTACTTCTAATCTTATTATATCAGAGTTTTTAGAAATACATATAATTTCATCATCTGCACTAATAACTTTACCTGAAACTAAAACGGAGTTTTTCTTATTTATTCTAAAAGTGATAACTCCCTTACCACCCCTATTTTGAGTAGTGTAATGTTCTAAAAGAGTTTTCTTTCCATATCCATTTTCACTTACAACTAAAAGATATTCTTCATCATTAATAAGATCCATGGAAATTACTTTATCACCTTTATTAAGTTTTATTCCTCTAACACCTTTAGCTGTCCTACCCATTGCTCTAACATCATCAGTAGCAAATCTAATTGCCATTCCTTTTTCTGTTATCATCATAAGTTCTTCTTGACCAGATAAGGCCCTAACTGATATTAGTTTATCATCATCTTCAAGTTTAATTGCCCAAATTCCGGTAGATCTAATGTTTTGGAATTCTGAAAGTTTAGTCTTTTTAATTAAGCCTAGGCTTGTAGCAAAAATAATTTCTTCTACTTCATTGTCTTTGCTAACTGGGAGGATATGAGTAATTTTTTCTCCATCTCTCAAGTTAAGTAAGTTTACAACTGCTTGACCTTTCGCTTGTCTTCTTCCTTCAGGAATTTCATAAGCCATAAGAGAGAATACCTTACCTTCATCAGTAAAGCAAAGAATTTTATCATGGGTATCTGCAACAATCATATCAGTTACATAATCCCCTTCTTTTGTAGTCATACCAATTATTCCTTTGCCACCTCTACCTTGAACTTTATAAGTTTCAGTAAGTTGTCTTTTGATATAACCATCAGCAGTTAGGGTTATAAGAATTTCTTCATTCTCAATTAATTCTATATTCTTAATTTCCCTTGCATCTTCTCTTATTTCTGTTCTTCTTTCATCACCATATTTATTAGCAATTTCAATTAATTCTTCTTTAATAATTCCATATAAGATTTCCTTATCATTTAAAATTGATTTGAAATAGTCAATTTTATCCATAAGTTCTTTATACTCATCTTCTAGTTTATCTCTTTCTAAGCCTGACAATCTCTTTAACTGCATATCTAGAATAGCTTGAGATTGTAGGTCTGATAAAGAAAACTTTTCAAAGAATATTCTCTTTATATCATTAGGAGAATAATTTGATCTAATTATTTTAATTATTTCATCGATATTATCAATAGCTATACGAAGACCTTCTACAATATGTGCTCTAGCCTTTGCCTTAGCTAAATCAAATTCTGTTCTTCTTTTAACTACTTCTTCTTGGTGAAGCGTATAATATTTAATTAATTCTTTTAAAGTTAATACTTTAGGTTCACCATTAACAAGAGCAAGATTTATAATACCGAAAGTAGTCTGCATTTGTGTATATTTGTAAAGATTATTTAATACAACTTCTGCATTTGCATCCCTTTTTAGCTCGATAACTATTCTCATGCCTCGTCTGTCAGATTCATCCCTAATATCAGAAATTCCATCAACTCTTTTATCTCTAACTAATTCTGCTATTTTTATAATTAAATTAGACTTATTTACTTGATAAGGAATTTCCGTAATTACAATTCTTTCTCTAGATTTACCATGGGCTTCAATACCTGCAACTGCCCTAATTTTAACCTTACCCCTACCAGTTGTATAAGCATCTACTATATCATTTGTTCCCATAATATATGCACCTGTAGGGAAATCAGGCCCTTTTATATGCTCCATAAGACCTTGAGTAGAGATTTCTGGATTATCAATATATGCAATAACCCCATCAACTACTTCATTTAAGTTATGAGGAGCCATATTGGTTGCCATACCAACAGCGATACCAGTTGAACCATTTACTAAAAGATTAGGAAATCTTGAAGGAAGAACTGTCGGTTCTTTCAAACTTTCATCATAGTTTGGTATAAAATCAACTGTATCTTTTTCAATATCTCTTAAAAGTTCTTCCGTAAGTTTAGTCATTCTTAACTCTGTGTAACGCATTGCTGCTGCAGAGTCTCCATCGATAGAACCGAAGTTTCCTTGACCATCAGCTAAAAGATATCTTGTATTAAAATCTTGAGCAAGTCTTACTACTGCGTCATAAATTGCTGAGTCACCATGAGGGTGATATTTTCCCATTACATCCCCAACTAGAGCTGCAGATTTTCTATGAGGTTTATTTGGTGCTAGGTTAAGATCATTCATACCGAAAATAATTCTTCTATGAACTGGCTTAAGCCCATCTCTTACATCTGGAAGTGCCCTAGATACAATTACACTCATTGCATATTCTAGGTATGACTCTTCCATCTTTTTTTCTATATCTACTTCATGAATTTGATTATATTCAGTCATACTAGCTCCTATGCGTCTATATTCTTAACATACTTTGCGTTATCTACGATAAATTCTCTTCTTGGTTCAACCTTATCTCCCATAAGTGTTGAAAATACTTGGTCAATTGTGGTAGTGCCATCTTCGATATTTATTTTTTGAAGTATCCTATTTTCAGGATCCATTGTAGTTTCCCAAAGTTGATAGTCGTTCATCTCTCCAAGACCCTTATATCTTTGAATTTTTATCTTATCTCTTTCATATTCTTTAAGGCCTTCTTCAAGTTCTGTTTCATTAAAACAATATTTCAAAACTTTATTACCTTTCTTAATACCAAATAATGGTGGCGTTGCTACATAGACATGACCTTTTTCAATTAATTCTGGCATATATCTATAAAAGAAAGTTAATAAAAGTGTCATAATGTGAGCTCCATCAACGTCGGCATCTGTCATTATAATAATTTTTCCATATCTTAATTTTGATATATCAAAATCAGGTCCAATTCCTGTACCAAAAGCAGTAATCATAGATTTTATTTCTTCATAATCTAAAACTCTATCTAATCTTGCTTTTTCTACATTCATAATCTTACCTCTTAGAGGGAGGATTGCTTGGAATTTTCTATCTCTACCAGTTTTTGCAGAACCACCGGCAGAGTCCCCTTCTACTATAAATATTTCAGTTTCTTCTAAATCACTTGACTGACAATCTGCAAGTTTACCTGGAAGAGTTGTATTATCTAGAACTGATCTTTTTCTAGTTAAATCCCTTGCTTTTCTTGCTGCATCTCTAGCTCTTTGAGCAGATATTGCTTTTTCTATAATCGTTTTTGCAGGTTTAGGGTTTTCTTCTAAAAATATTTTCAGATGGGTATTAACAAAACTTTCTACTGCATTTCTTGCCTCAGTATTTCCAAGTTTTGATTTAGTTTGTCCTTCGAATTGTGGATCAGAAATTTTAATTGATATTAAAGCAGTTAACCCTTCTCTAACATCATCACCTTGAAGATTATCTTCATTTTCTTTGATTATATTAAAACTTCTCCCGTATTCATTTATTGTTCTAGTTAAAGCTGATCTAAAACCACTTAAATGAGTTCCACCTTCAGGCGTATGAATATTATTTGCAAAAGATAAGGTATTCTCAGAATATCCATCTGTATATTGCATAGCTATCTCAATCTCTAAACCTTGAGATTCACCATCAAAATAAATTACATCATGTATTGAACTTTTACTTTTATTTATAAATTCTACGAATTGTTTAATTCCACCTTCATAATGAAATTCTTCATATTTATCATTTCTGTTATCTTTAAAAGTAATTTTTATACCCTTATTTAGAAAAGCCATTTCTCTAAATCTTTTTCTTAGGGTTTCATAGTCAAAATCTATAGTTTCAAATATTGTAGCATCTGGTAAGAATTTTATTGTTGTTCCTGTTTTATCGCTATCTCCAATTACTTCAATATCAGTTTTACGAATACCTTTAGAAAAAGTTTGCCTATAAATGTGGCCATCTCTTTCTACTGTTGCAATAAGTTCTTCAGATAAAGCATTTACTACTGCAACCCCAACACCATGAAGACCACCTGAAAACTTATATGCTCCATTGTTGAATTTACCACCTGCATGAAGAATTGTAAGTACTGTTTCCAGCGTTGAAACTCCCGTTTGCTTATGTTTTGCTACTGGTATTCCTGAACCGTTATCTGTAATTGATGCATATCCATCTTCAAATATTTCTATATTTATCTCATCACAAACTCCAGCCATCGCTTCATCTATACTGTTATCTACAACTTCATAAACTAAATGATGAAGTCCTCGTTCTCCTGTAGATCCAATATACATACCTGGTCTTTTTCTAACAGGCTCAAGTCCAGTTAATACCTGTATATCGGACTCTGTATAATTTCTATTTTCTCCCATCATAACCCCCAATCATTTTCAAATCTATCGTATAAAGTACCTGGTAAAAATGATGAAGTATATATAATTTCACCATCTTGGTCCCTATAATATAAATATGATTTTATCTTATCTTCATCGCAAGTATTAATAATACTAACCTTATTATTGAAATCATCCAAAACTTTATTATTTTCTCCATTCATAATATCCTTAGATACAATTACTAGAATTTTATTTTTATCTAAATAATATCCTGAACCAATATTTAAGAACAAAACAATTTTCCTTCCTTTACTGTAAAAACTTTCATATCTGAACTAGTTTTAAAATTTATATCATTAGTAGTTATTAAGGACTGTATCCCATGAAGTTTACTAATCAATCTTTCTCTTCTAGATTCATCTAATTCAGAAAATACATCATCTAACAAAAGTATAGGATTATAAGAAGTAATTTGTTTAATAATTTCAATTTCACCTAGCTTTATGCTAAGTATGCTAGACCTTTGCTGGCCTTGGGATGCGTAAGTTTTAATATTCATATCGTTAATGTATATATTTAAATCATCTCTATGAGGACCCCTTGTGGTGAATCCTTTTTCTATATCACTTTCTAAAGTAGCTTTGAAAATTTCATCTAATTCTTCTTTAACTTGATTTTCATCTTCTATAGTCTTTAGAGAAGTCGAATACTTAATATCAAGGTTTTCTTTACCCTCTGTTATAAAAGAATGAATTGAATTAGATTTTTCTTTTAATATTTTAATATAATGATTTCTCATTATAACTATCTTTGATCCTAGATTTATAAGTTGTATTGTTAAAGCTGATATTTCTTCATTAAAATACTTAGACTTCATCTTCTGCTTTAGCTTGGCATTTCGCTGCCTTAATATTTTGTTATAATTATTAAGGAGTTTTTTGAAAGATGGTCTTATATTAATAATGGCTTCATCTACAAGTTCTCTTCTCAAATTAGGACCATCTTTTACTATCCTAAGATGATCTGGTAAAAAGTAAACTATCTCAAATTGATTCTTCATATCATCAAGTTTATCAATTTCAATACCATTAATCTTGATTATTTTTTCTTCAGAAGATTTAATATGAATTAATTTCCTTCTATCTCTTTTTATAATTTGAGCATCTAAAGTAAAAAAATCTTCTCCATTTTTGATAATATATTTATCACTATTACTTTTGAAAGATGATCCCTTAGAACAATAATATACAGATTCTAATAAGTTAGTTTTTCCTTGAGCATTGGAGCCAAGAAAAATATTTATTCCCTTATTAAATTCTACTCTTTCATTAGAGTAATTTCTAAAATTAACTAGTTTTAAATCTGATATATACAAATTTTAACCTACTTTATAATAAATTCTTCTCCCTCAAAGTCAACTATATCGTCAACTCTTAGTTTTTTTCCTCTTCGAGTTTCTGTTTCACCATTAACTTTTACAAGTTCATCTAAAATTAAAAATTTAGCATGAACTCCATCATCTGCAATTCCAACGAATTTCAGGAATTGGTCAAGTTTTATATAATCTGTATCAATTTTAATTTCTTTCATTAATCATCACTCTTTAACTTTACTGGTAACACTAAATAATTATAGTCATATTCTCCATCAATTGGTTCTAATATAGCTGGACTAATTGAAGAAGCAAGGGACATTTTTAAATCCTTTGTCTTAATAGCCTTTACTCCATCTAGTATATACCTATTATTAAAAGCAATCACCATTGGCTCGCCACTATATTGGCAAGATATTTTTTCATATCCACGACCAATTTCAGAATTTGACTCAAACTCTATTATATCATTACCGATTTTCATTTTTACAAGTCGTGCTTTATCTTCCATTGCTAAAAGAGAAATTCTTTCGATAGCAATTTCAAGATTTTTTCTGTCTATAATAGCTTCATTCTTTAAATTAGTATCCATTAACTGATTATAGTCTACAAATTCACCTTCTAAAAGTTTAGTATAGAATTTTGTATTTCCAAATTCAAAAAGTGCATGGCTATCAACTGCTGAAATCATTACTTGATCATCTTCTTTAAGAATTTTTCTTAATTCTCCAAGACTCTTTCCTGGAACTATAATTTTCATCTTAGGTGATGGAATATTTAATCTAAATCTTGATAGCCTGTAGCCATCTAATGAGGCAAAGTTTACTAAATTTCCATCTGATTCTATTAATACTCCTCTTAATATAGGTTTAGTATCATCAATTGAGATGGAGAAAATAGTATAATCTATTGAATCAGAAAGTACACTTTCACTTATGCTAAATTTATCTGAGCTATCTACAAAAGGCATTGATGGAAATTCTGTTGCGTCTAAAGTCGATAGATTATAAACAGCATCTCCACAAGTAATTATAATATTATCTCCATCTTTTTCTATATTTATTGGTTTATTAGATAATTTTCTTACTATATCTCCAAAAAGACTTGATGAAACTACAAAAGATCCATTTTCTATTACAGTACAAGGTACTTTTGTTTCTATGGATATATCAAAGTCAGTTGTCATTAATGTAAGCATATTATTCTCAGCTACTATTAGAATACCTGACAATATCTGCATATTTGAATTAGACACTGCTTTTTGAGCTATATTTATAGCCGAAAGAAGATCTGATTGATTGATAATTATTTTCATATACATTCTCCTTATTCTTATTAATTAGTAGTAAGTAGTAGTAGGGGCTGTTAATATCTTGAGAAGTCCTTTTTATGTTGATTTTTCAAGATTATGCCTATGGAAATCTATGTTAATTAGTCAAGGATAAAAATCACCTTATTAACATTATCCACAAGGTCTTTTTTATAGCTTAAATTTTCATTGAAATCATGAGTAATGAACATAGTTATATACATACTTATCCACAATTGTGGATTACTTTTGTATCTTTTCTATTATTGCATCTATTTCATCTTTGACTGTCTCGTCATCAATTATTAAGTTCTCAATCTTTTCAATAGCGTGAATCAATGTTGAATGATCTCTATTAAAAGATTCAGCTATTTTTATTAAAGATAAATCTGTCATTGTCCTAGATATATACATGGCTATATGCCTTGGAAATACAATGTTTTGTGCCCTAGATTTAGAATAAAGATCTTGCACACTTATACTATAAAAGCTGGCAACAACTTCTTTTATATAATCAAGGTCGATAACTTTCTTATCTTTTTCAATAATCAATTCTTTTAGGGCTTCACTTGCTAAATCAACGTTGATATCTTTTGTATTCTTCAAAGATGCATAAGCAACAACTTTGATTAATGCTCCTTCTAACTCCCTGATGTTTTCTTTTATGTGCATAGCAATATATTCTAAAACATCTTGAGGAACAAAGATTCCCTCTTGTTCTACCTTTTTATTAAGTATCGCAACTCTTGTTTCAAAATCTGGCTGGCCAATATCCGCTATTAATCCCCATTCAAATCTTGAAACTAATCTTTCTTCTAAAGCTTTAATTTCTTTAGGTGGAGAATCTGCGGATATTACAATCTGCTTATTTTCTTCATAAAGGGCGTTAAAAGTGTGGAAAAATTCTTCTTGTGTCCCGCTTTTTCCAGCGATAAATTGAATATCGTCTATAAGTAGGACATCTACTAACCTATATTTATTTCTAAATTCGATATTTTTTCCAGAGTTTAATGACTGTATAAGTTCATTTGTAAAGGTTTCACTACTCAAGTAAACAACTTTTTTATCAGGGAAATTTTCTAAGATACTTTGTGCACAGGCATTCATTAAATGAGTTTTCCCAAGTCCAACTCCACCATATATAAATAGTGGATTATAACTCATACCTGGATTTTTAGAAACGGCTTCTGTTGCAGAAAGGGCGAATTCATTATTTTTACCCCTTACGAAATTATCAAAAGTGTATTTAGTGATTACTCTATTAGGATATTGATAGGCTTTGTTTTTTTCTTTCTTTTCTTCATTAACTTCACTTGTATCAACCTTGTGAACAAGGGGGTTGCTATCATATTTATAGTCTATTGCCTCTCCACCTAGAGATTTAAGATCAGAAGATGGATCTGTAAATACTATCTCTATCTCCTTACCTAACAAGAAGTTAAGGTATTTTGTAAAATCATTAACATATCTTTGCTCAACCATTTTTTTAGTAAATTCATTTGGGGCAAGAATTAGAATTGAATCTCCATCAAAATCTAAGGGCTTTAGTCTATAAATCCAAGTATTGTAAGTAAGTTCTGAAAGTTCTAACTTGAACATC
The DNA here is from genome assembly GCA_964432945.1 of uncultured Peptoniphilaceae bacterium. Taxonomy (GTDB): domain Bacteria; phylum Bacillota; class Clostridia; order Tissierellales; family Peptoniphilaceae; genus CAYSPO01. The sequence continues at coordinate 9,191 of CAYSPO010000023.1, read as the reverse complement.
TCGTCGACTTCTTCCCAAATTTTGGAAAGCTCTTCCATATTTCTCTCCTTCCACAGGATTATTAACAATGTTTCTTATAAATTATCTTAAATTCACATATGAAACATTGAGATATAGCTTGTTATAAAAACAGGTAAAATCTTATCAACTTATCAACAGGATTGTGGATAAAAAGTTAATAACTTTATTTTTTGCCTTTTATTTCTCAAATCAAGCCATTTTCACATAATAAACCAATAAATTATCCACAATTGTCAACAACTGTGGATAAAATTGTTTATAAGCTATTTATTTCTCAAATATTTTATAAAAATAAATTATTTTTCTGAAATTATTATACCATAATTAATATATAAATACAATTTATCAACAAGGCAGATTTGTATTAGATGGGATTTTGTTGAAAAATGTATATAGTTTACTATTCACAATTTTATCAACAGTTGGAAATGTTGATAAAACTAAAATAAAACCATACCTATGTAAATAATTGTTAAATTTTCTTCTGCATAATTAACTTTTGCTAGTTTTGTTAATTCAGAAACATTTATTCCCATAGATTCTACTGCTGGATAAAGTTTATCTGGAAATCTACATGGATCTGGATATGAACATTTTTCGCATCTTTTACAATTTCCAATAGAAAAAACTTTGTATTCGTTAAGTTTTTTTGAAAGTTTTTCATCTAATTTCTCAGTTAGTTCTCTAAATTCTCCATATGCCTTTACCATTGATTTATAATCAATTTCTCGTCTTAATTTATATTTTCCAGTGAAAACCAAAGCATTTTCATACTTTGAGCATTCATCTCTACATTCGTCAACATTTCCAACTGCTGGTGGACAGGCCCAGTTTTTATTAAAGTGACCACATTTATTTTCCTCACAAAGATCTCTCACCCACTGGTAATATTTAATATCTTTTGCATCGATATATGAGATTTGATGGATTTTTAATTCTTCTAATTCTTCTTTTGTTAATAAATTCATAATAAATATCCTCCATTTTTTGTTTATAATGATATACTAATCATAGTTCAATTATCCTTATAGAAATTTAATATTAATAAAAATTATATATATATCTTAAAAAATGTTTTTCTTATTGTTTAACAAATCTGAAAAAACTCGATAATTCTTGACAATTACAGTTGAAATATTTATAATCTTAATAGTATTTAAATCTCTATATGGAGAGTTTTAATCATAGGAGGTGGATTTGATGAAAAGAACTTACCAACCAAATAAAAGACGTAGAGCAAAAAAACATGGTTTCAGAAATAGAATGAGCACTAAAGCTGGAAAAAGAGTATTGGCAAGAAGAAGAAAAAGAGGTAGAAAATCACTAACTGTTTAATATGGAAAAAGACCTTAGACTAAGGAAAAATATTGATTTTCAAGCTGTCTTCAAAAAGGGTACAAGCTCTTGGAATAGACAGTTTACACTTATTATAAAGAAAAACAACCTCAGTAAATCTAGAATTGGCTTCACTATAACCAAAAAATATGGAACTGCTGTAGAAAGAAATAAATTAAAAAGAAGACTCCGTGAGATTATAAGGAATAATAAGCAAATCCTTTTCAAAGGGTATGATATAGTCTTAATTCCTAAAGCAAGTACTAAAGATATGTCTTACCAAGAATTAGAATCGTCGGTAAAACATATTTTTAATTTTACCAGAAAAAAACTAAAGCAGTGATAATATGAATAAGTTAGCTTTAAAATTAATAAGATTCTACCAGAGGTATATCTCTGGCCTACTTGGGCAAGGAAAATGTAAATATAAGCCAACTTGTTCTCAATATGCTGTAGAAGCCTACAGTAAATTTGGTTTTATTAAAGCCACTTTTAAAACGGTGTGGAGAATATTAAGATGTAATCCTTTTTCAAAAGGAGGATATGATCCACTAGATTAGCAGGAGGAAAATTTGGGACAATTAACTAACTTTTTAGGCTCAATTCTCCGGTTCATATACCAATTCTTAACTGACCTTGGCAATGAACCGGAAAAAATTTCTTATTATGCAATTTCCCTTATGATAATGGCTTTTTTGATTAAAATAATTACAATGCCATTAACATTGCAATCGACTAAGAATATGCAAAAGGGAGCAGAGTTACAACCTGAAGTCGATAAAATAATGAAGAAATATAAAGACGATTCTGAAACTCAGAATCGTAAGATGATGGAACTATATAAGGAAAATGATTATAAACCTGGTGGTGGATGTGGTGGATGTTTAGTAATGCTTATTCCACTAATCATAATCTGGGCTATGCTTGGAGTAATAAGAAATCCAGATGCATATTTAGACCTTCAACAAGGTGTAGAAATATCTAAGAATTTCTTATGGATACCTGATCTATCAAAGGCTGATCCTAATATGTTTGGATTACCTTTTATTTATGCTATATCAATGTTTGGTTTTACATACCTAACTCAAAATAAGCAAGCTATGCCAAATCAAACACCAGAAATGCAAAAATCTACTCAAATGATGCAATATATGATGCCTATTTTATTCTTCTTTATGGGAAGAAACTGGGCTTCAGGTATTATGCTTTACTGGACAACAAGTAATATTATCGAGATAATCGTTAGACTTATTTCAAAGCTCTTTATAAAACCTAAGGAGGCATAACTTTGAGATCAGTAATAAGACAGGCTAAAACAGTTGATGAAGCAGTAAACGAAGCTTTAGAAATCTTATCTATTGATAGGTCTGACATGGAATCAGTCAATATCGTAGTGTTGGAGGAACCAAAAGCTGGTTTATTTGGTATTTTCGGAGCTAAGGATGCAGTTGTTAAAGTATCAGTAGAAGATGACTTAGTTTCTGAATTGATTAACGAAGTTTTTAATGACGATAATAAACAGGAAGAAGAAAAAATTATTCCTGAGGAAAAAGTTGTAAAAGAAGACGAAGAGATTTTTATAAAAGAAGATAAAAACTTTGAAAAAGTCCAAGATGATATTGTTGAACCAGAAGAAACTATTGTTGAAGCTGAAATTTCAGAATATGAATCATCAGAAACTAAAGAAGAAGTTAAAGATGACGATATAACTGAAACTTCAGAAGAAGACTTAACTGAAGATGTAGATGAAATAGAAACTGTTGATAAATCTGAATCAATTGAAGATTCTAACGAAGAATCTTTAGAAGAGGAAAAGAAAATCATTACTGAAAATGATTTACTAGCGCCAGATCTTTTAAGAAAAATCTTAAAAGGCATGAAAATTGAGGGAGATTTAGATTATAGTATTGAAGATAATACAGTAAATATTAAAATAATCAATACTAACCAAAGAGATACAAGTATAATAATAGGAAAAAGAGGAGACACTCTTGATTCTATTCAATATATTTTAAATTTAGCTGAGAATAGACAGTCAGATTCTTATATAAGGGTTAATTTAGATATATCTAATTATAGGGAAAAGAGAAAAGAATCCTTAATTAAATTAGCAAATAATATGTCTAAAAAAGCTATAAGTCAAAATAGGAATATTAGGTTAGAGCCTATGAATGCTTATGAAAGAAAAATAATACATTCAGTTCTACAAGATGTAGAAGGAATTGAAACTTATAGTGAAGGAAAAGAACCTAGAAGAAGACTTGTTATAAAAGTTAAAAACTAATTAGAACCCGTATAATCGGGTTCTTTTATTTTTATCCAATATATTATAGAATAAGGTAATTAGGAGGTATTATGGATCATACAATTGCAGCTATCTCTACCGGAGTTGTAAAGTCTGGTATCGGGATTGTAAGAATGAGTGGAGAAAATTCAATTGAAATAGGTAAAAGAATATTTAAGTCTGTATCTGGGAAAGCAATAAATGAAGAAGTGAATAAAAAATTGCTACTCGGTCATATTTATGATAAAGAGAATTTAATTGATGAAGTTTTAATATCATTTATGTATGGCCCTAATACTTATACTACTGAAGATATGGTAGAAATATATTGCCATGGTTCTGTAATTTCCCTAAAGAAAATCTTTGAACTTCTTTTAAGAGAAGGAGCAAGTCATGCAGAAAAAGGTGAGTTTACAAAAAGAGCTTTTCTAAATGGTAGACTTGATTTATCTCAAGCAGAAGCTGTTCAAGAGTTAATAGATGCAAATACAGAAAAAGCTTATGAAGCTTCCTTAAATCAGTTAAGGGGTGGTTTAAGCGAAGAAATAAGAAAGCTAAGAGATATGACTCAACATCTTCTTGCAAATGCAGAAGTTATAATTAATTTCTCTGAAGATGAAGAATATTTAGATGATACAGAAATTCGTAGAGAACTTAGAGAAGTAAGAGAAGAAATTGAAAAGTTAATAGATTCATCTAAAAAAGGAAGGCTTATTAAGGATGGAATTAAGACCATAATACTAGGTAAGCCTAATGTTGGTAAGTCTTCTTTACTAAATGCTCTCTTAAGGGAAAATAGAGCTATTGTAACTGATATCCCTGGCACGACTAGAGATGTAATAGAAGAACAAATAGTTATTAATTCAATTCCTATAAATATTATTGATACAGCAGGCATTAGAGAGACTGACGATAAGGTAGAAAAAATTGGAGTTGAAAAATCTATAGAGCTTGTTAACGAAGCAGATTTAATTATAGGCGTTTTTGATTTTTCTAAAGAACTTAATGAAGAAGATAAAAAAATTATAGAATTAATGGAGGGTAAAACTTCTATTGGTCTTTTAAATAAAGTTGATTTAAATTCTAAGTTAAATAAAGAAGAACTAAAAGAACTGTTAAAAGATACTATTATTATAGAAACTTCAATGCAAACTTCTAAGGGAGTTGATGAATTAGAAGAAGCTATATCTGATAAATTCTTCTTAGGAGAAATTGATCCTAAAGAAAATCTATTAGTTACAAATAGTAGGCACATAGATTTATTAAAAAAAGCAAGACAAAGTATAGATGATGCTACAGATGCACTAAATGCTGGACTTCCTTTGGAATTAATCGAAGTAGACATAAGAGGTGCTTGGCTTTATCTTGGAAAAATAACGGGTGAAAATATGGACACAGATGAACTATTAAATCAAATATTTGATGAATTTTGTATAGGAAAATAGAGATGAAAGATTTTATTATAGATGATTATGAAGTAATTGTAATAGGAGCCGGACATGCTGGATGCGAAGCTGGATTAGCTTCAGCTAGATTAGGAAAGAAAACTCTGCTTTTAACTATAAGTATGGATTCTGTAGCTGATTTACCATGTAATCCTAATATAGGTGGAACTGGAAAAGGTCACCTAGTTAGAGAAATTGATGCCTTAGGTGGCGAAATGGGAATCAATATCGATAAAACCTTTATTCAATCAAGGATGCTTAACACATCTAAAGGACCAGCTATACATTCTTTAAGGGTGCAAGCAGATAAGGTTGCTTATCATATTGAAATGAAGAAAACACTAGAATCTACTGATAATTTAACTCTTATGCAAGATGAGGCAGTTGAATTAATAATAGAAGATAATAAATTTAAAGGTATAAAAACTAGAACAAATACAACATATCTAGCTGATGCTTTAATTATAGCAACTGGAACTTACCTAAAAAGTGAAGTTCTTATTGGAGAAGTTAGATTTTCAAGTGGGCCTTTAGGAAAAACTTCAGCAGAACATTTTTCTGACTCATTAAGAAAGTATGGAATTGATTTAATGAGATTTAAAACAGGATCTCCTGCAAGGATTCATGCTGATTATGTGAACTATGAAGGAATGGAGATCCTTGCTGGAGATGATGAAATTGTACCATTTTCTTTTATGAATGAAGGAAAAGATATTTCTAAAAAACAAGAAAATTGCTATTTAACTTATTCAACTCTTGAAACTCAGAGAATTATAGAAGAAAATTTATCCCGTTCTCCTATGTACTCTGGAGAAGCACATGGGATAGGACCGAGGTATTGCCCTTCTTTAGAAGACAAAATTGTAAGGTTTTCAGATAGAGATAGGCATCAAATATTTTTAGAGCCAGAGAGTTTAACAACAAAAGAATTATATGTTCAAGGAGCAAGTTCTACTCTTCCTTATGATGTGCAAGTAGAAATGTATAAATCAATTATTGGACTAGAAGATGTAAAAATTATGAGACCTGCTTATGGAATAGAGTATGATGTAATAGATTCTACAACTTTAAAAAGGACTTTAGAACACAAAGAAATCGATAATTTATTTTTTGCAGGTCAAATCAACGGATCTTCTGGATATGAGGAAGCTGCATCTCAAGGATTGATAGCTGGAATAAATGCTGTATTAAATATAGATGGAAAAGAACCTTTTATTTTAGATAGATCTGATGGATATATAGGAGTTCTTGTTGATGATTTGGTGACAAAAGGAACTAAAGAACCATATAGAATGATGACTTCAAGAGCAGAATATAGGCTTCTTTTAAGACAAGATAATGCAGATATTAGACTAACTCAAAAAGGAAGAGATTTAGGACTTGTAGATGACGAGAGGTATGAAATTTTTACAAGAAAAGTATCATTGCTAGAAAAAGAGTTATCTAGGCTAAAAGAAGTAAAAGTTAACCCAAGCGTAGAAAATAACAAAGTTATTGTTGAATTAGGTTCAAATGAATTAAAGACTACTATTCCTCTTTATGATTTAATTAAAAGGCCTGAGCTTGATTATGATAAGGTAAGTTTATTCGACGAAAATAGAGAAACATTACCTAAAGAAGTGAAAAATCAGATAGAAATAATGATTAAATATGAAGGGTATATAGAAAAGCAAAAAGCACAGATTAAGCAGTTCAAAAAAGTTGAGGAAAAAGATTTAACTTGGATAAAAGATTACAAGGAAGTAGCGAATATATCAAATGAAGCTGTTCAAAAATTAAACGATATAAAACCTGAAACCATTGGCCAAGCTAGTAGGATATCTGGCGTTTCTCCAGCTGATATAAATAACATATTGATATATATTGAGGTGAGTAAAAGAAATGCTAAATAAGTTATTACAAGATAAAAACATAAATATAGACAACTATATGGAAGATATCCTTAATTATAAAGAACTTGTGTTGGAATGGAACAAAAAATTCAATTTAACTGCTATAACAGAAGATGAGGAATTTAATATAAAACACCTTTATGATTGTCTTTTATTGCTAAAAGCAGATGAAATAAAAAATGCTAAGACTATCGTTGATGTGGGAACAGGAGCTGGATTTCCTGGAATAGTCCTAGCAATATGCCTTCCAAACATAGAGTTTACTTTAGTTGACTCTGTTAATAAAAAGGTTAGATTTCTAGATATAGTTGTGGAAGAGTTGAATCTCAAAAATGTAAAAACAATTCATGGAAGAAGCGAAGAATTAGCGAGAGATGAAAAGTATAGAGATAATTTTGATGTCTGTGTTTCTCGTGCTGTTGCATCTTTAGATACTCTTTCAGAATACTGTTTACCTTTAGTCAAAAAAGACGGATATTTTATTTCTATGAAAGGATCTAAAGCTGAAGAAGAATTAAATCAAGCTGAAGATGCAATTAGGATATTATCAGCTAAGTTTGATAAGAAAATCGACTATACTTTAACAGAAGACGATCATAATAGGAGTTTGATTTTTCTTAAAAAAATAAATAGCACTGGAAAGAAGTACCCTAGAGCAGGTGGAGCACCTAGAAATAAGCCTTTATAGAAAGCATAAAAAATTAAGTTACTAAATGTTTCACGTGAAACATTTATAAATATTGCTTAATTTTATATATCATACAATAATGATATAATAATATCAAAGGAGATGAGAATATGAGTGCAACCATTTTAACTATTGGTAGTGAAGTGTTAGCAGGAGATGTTTTGAATAAAAATGCTAGAAATTTTTCAATAGAATTAAATGATTTGGGATTTAAAGTAGAAAAACACATAAGCATAGATGACGATTTCAATATGGTGGTTAAAACTATCCAAGAAGAAGTAGAATCTAAAAAAGTTATATTAATAACAGGCGGACTTGGGCCAACAAAAGATGATCTGACAAAGGCAGCTGTTGCAAGAGCAATAGATAAAGAAAAATTAGTACTTAATTATGAATCTTACACAAGACTGATTTCTTATTTTAAGAATAGAAAGCTAGCTCTAGAAAGCAATTTAAGTCAAGCTTACTTTCCTAGTGGCTCTATCGTTCTTAAAAATTATTTAGGAACTGCAGATGGTTTTATGATAGAGCATAATGAAACTATTATTGTTGTTTTACCAGGGCCACCAAGGGAAAACCTACCTATGTTTAATAAGAAAGTCAGACCTATTTTGGCCAGCAAAACTGATAGAAGATATGTTTCTAAATATTATAGGATATATGGCATTGGAGAGTGGGAAACAGAGCTTAGAATTAATGATTTAATTGATGGTTCAGATGAAATTGCAACTTTTGCTAGGACAGAAGGGCTGTTTATTAAGGTTAGATTAGATGAGTCTGAGTATGAAGACTACAATGATAGATTGGAGTATTACGAAAATATACTTGAGGATAGATTTGGTGAGAATTTTATAGAAGAAGGTGTAAAAACAACTGAAGAACTTTTAGGAAACTGTCTAATAAATAATAATATTAGTATTTCCACTGCTGAATCTATTACTGGAGGGTTAATTTCCTCTAAACTTGTATCTGTGCCTGGTATTTCATCAGTTATGAGTGAATCTTATGTTACCTATAGTAATGAGGTTAAAACTAAGGTATTAGGAGTTAAAAAAGAAACAATGGATGAATTTGATGTAGTAAGTAAGGAAACAGTAGAAGAAATGCTTTATGGACTTAGAAATTTGACTAATAGTGATTTATGTATTGCTTCTTCTGGTTATGCAGGTCCAGGAGAAAAAGCAGGGCTTGTTTACTATGGTGCTCTATATAAGGACAAAATCTCTATAATTAAAAAAGAATATGTAGGGTCTAGAAATGAAATTAGAGGAATTTCCGCAAATGATGCAATAATGAATGCATATATACTTATAAATTCTCAAAATAATTAGAAATCTAACATTGAAGTTAAGCCGTTATCAATAAGAATATTCATTAATGTATAATTAATCATCTCTAATGAATAGCTTATGAATATTTATAAACAATGTTTCACGTGAAACATAGCTTATTATATTTGTAAAGTAAAAAGTCTATGCTATACTTTAATAGAGTAAATAAAGGATTTGGAGTTGAAAATGACTAAA